>JAIEQM010000033.1 GCA_019747705.1 Chitinophagaceae bacterium
GAAAGATGAATTTGGTATAGTAACTCATTATGAAGATTAATTGTTTCGGTTGGTGGAGACACCAACCGATAAGGAAAGTTAAGATGATTGGCAGAAATCGGGTATGGTTTTTTGCTTGTTAAGAGCTGTAATGGGCCGGAAGCGGGTTTATAAGCCAGGATTTTTCAATTGCTTAAGAACATGAGTTATTTGCTTAATAGTATAGTTTATCTCTACTTCTGTTGTAAACCTTCCCAAACTAAAACGAACAGAGCTTTTTATTTCTTCATCAGTTAACCCCATTGCTTTTAATACATGACTCGGCTCCGGGCTTGCACTGCTGCAGGCGCTTCCGCTGGATACTGCCATGTATTTTGACAGTTCTGCCATGAAAGATGCACCATTTTGCAAATGAAAACATAGATTGCTCACATGGGGCAGCCGGTTCTTTACTTCACCATTTACAGTAGTAACGGTTTGTTTGCAAATACTATATTCCAGATGATCCCTTAGCAAACGTATTTGCTTTGCATCGTTAGCAGATTCCTTCATGCAGAGTTCAGCAGCTTTACCAAAACCAACTATGCCGGGCACATTTAAAGTGCCGCTTCGCATAGTACGTTCATGCCCGCCGCCCGTAATTTGTTCTTTCAAACGTACCCTTGGATTTTTTCTTCTTACATACAAAGCGCCGCAACCTTTGGGCCCGTATAGTTTGTGCGATGAAAAAGCCATCAGATCAATACCATCATCCAAAACATTTACAGCAGCTTTTCCAACAGCCTGGGTGGCATCACAAAAAAATAAAACATTGTTTTGTTTTGCAGCGTCAGCTATTTCTCTTACCGGGAATAGAACACCTGTTTCATTATTAGCATACATGAGACAGATGAGAATAGTAGAAGGTTTTATAGTTTGCTTCAGTTCATCAATATTAATACTCCCTTTTTTATCAACCCGCAAAAAACTTATTTCCATATCTTTTTTAGAAAGGGCGGCACAGGTATCCAGCACCGCTTTATGTTCTGTGGCGCAGGTAATGATGTGGTTGCCTTTAGTTGCATAAGCATCAGCAACACCTCTTATTGCAAGATTGATGCTTTCAGTAGCGCCGGATGTAAAAACAATTTCTTCTTTAACTGCACCAATAAGGCGGGCAATCTGTTCCCTTGCAATGGTTACAGCTTCCGCCGCTGCCCATCCGTACTGATGGTTACTGCTGGCAGCGTTGCCAAACTGTTCTGTAAAGAAAGGCAACATTGTTTCCAGCACCCGTTTATCAACAGGAGTGGTGGCATTATAATCAAGATAAACCGGGGTTTTCATGAATGGATAATCAAAAACAAAGTTAGCTTTGAAGGATTAATGAATGCAAAAAACTGTTTGTATGCTTAAAGTTGAACACATTGGTATAGCCGTAAAAGAGCTTTCGGCTTCTGTTCCGTTGTTTGAAAAATTATTAAACACGCCCTGTTACAAAACAGAAACGGTTGAAACGGAAAAAGTAAACACTGCTTTTTTTCAGAAAGGAACTACCAAAATTGAATTGCTGGAAAGCAGTACGCCTGATGGCGTAATTGCAAAGTTTGTAGAAAAAAAAGGGGAGGGCATGCACCATATTGCTTTTGAAGTGGAAGATATTGTGAGTGAAATGGAACGTCTTAAAAAAGAAGGCTTTCAATTGCTGAATGAACAACCTAAAAAAGGAGCCGATAATAAACTGATTGCATTTCTTCATCCTAAAACAACCAGTAGTGTGCTGATCGAAATTTGCCAGGAGATAAAATAATGCAAGTGAATTTCTAAGATATAAAACTATTCCAGTATTTTTTCCATTTTCATACTGCGGGAGCCTTTGATGAGGATGTATTCGTTTTCAAATTGCCGGGCTGTAAACCAATCTTTAGCTTCAGTTGAATCAGCAAAACTCAGAAATGGATGATGTATTTTAAGAAAATCTCCCCCCACTAAAACAACATTGTGCCATTTGTACTGAGCCAGTAATTCTGCCAGCATTTTATGTTCAGCTATACTTTCTTCTCCCAGCTCGGCCATAGCACCCAGCAATACGGTTTTGTTTGGGGCTTTTAGTTTTGCAAAATTTTCGATGGCAAGTTTCATGCTGCTGGGGTTGGCATTATAAGCATCCAGGATAATGTGATTGGAGCCCCGTTCCATCATTTGCGACCGGCTGTTGGAAGGGATATAGCTTTCAATAGCTGATTTTATTTTTTGAGACGGTACTTTAAAATACAACCCCACAGAAACGGCAGCTAGTACGTTTGGCAAATTATAATCACCCACAAGATGAGTGCTGATGATTCCGATCTCAGGATTGCTTGTTATTTCTACTTGTAATAAGGGGTCACTTTCAAGTATCCTGCCTGTTGTTTCTGCATTGGCCGAGCCATAAGTGACTTTATGGTGAATACCTCTGCTCATTTCCTGCAGGTAATCAAAATCTGTATTGATGAAAATAGCGCCATTGGTTTCCCTTATAAAATCATATAGTTCTCCTTTCCCTTTTTTAACGCCTTCAATACCGCCAAAGCCTTCCAGATGGGCCTTGCCCACATTGTTAATAAGCCCATGTGTAGGCTCTGTATAGGTGCAATAGGAAGCAATCTCCCGCTGGTGATTGGCCCCCATTTCAATCACGGCTATTTCAGCATCGAAAGGTATTTTAAGAATGGTTAAAGGAATTCCGATATGATTGTTGAGGTTTCCTTCTGTTGTACTGGTTTTGAAATGAGAAGAAAGAACAGCATGAACCAGCTCTTTTGTGGTTGTTTTTCCGTTGCTGCCCGTTATAGCCAGAAAGGGAATCGAAAATTGCCGGCGATGATGATGGGCAAGACCCTGTAAAGCTTTCAAGGAGTCATCAACTTTTACCAGCAAAGGGTGTTCAAAACCCGGGTCTTCATCCACAATAACAGCGGAGGCTTCCATTTCCAGGGCTTGTTTTGCAAACAGATTTCCATTAAAATTGGCACCCTTCAGGGCAAAAAACAGGTCTCCGGGCTTTAGTTTGCGGGTGTCAGTTTGCACCGATGGGTTCTTTTTGTATATGGAGTAAAGTTGTTCTTTCTTCATAAACCAAAGATAAAGGCGGGGATTAAACAAATTTTCCCGTTTTTTGTTACTCTTATTCACATTGAGTAAACCATAAATTTTCAATCTGTGCGAAATATGGACTTAACCTTTATCCTTTAAAACAAAAAAATCACAAAAGAAAACTGATACTTTTTTTGGGAATGCTTATTCCTTCAATTATTGCAATGAGCCAGGATAAGGACGACAAAACTGACTTGTTTTTCAGGGTCGGACTTGGCTATGGCCAAAGGCTGGCACAGGTGCCTCCTCAGATTGATGCCGATGGAAAAGATTTGTACAGAAATGTAAGAAGGGGTACGAATTTTAATTTCCAGTTGGGCTATATGGTGGGTGAAAATACTGCACTTGCTGCCGTGTACAGCCGCTTTGGTTCAAAACAATCCGGTAAAAGTAACGGCACCAATGTGAACATAAAGGATGCTCTTACATTTGCAGGTATTACCATCCAGAAATTTATCCCGGTTGGTGAAAAGAAAGATGTGAATTTTAATACGAAAATTGGCCCGGGAGCATTATTCCTGAATAATCAAACAACTGTGTTTACGCCTGGTGTTAATACCACAACTTACAGTGATATAAACAAGAACAGGCTCGGCCTTCTTACAGGTATTGGAGTTGACTTTCATCTTTCAAAAACATTTCGTTTTGAATTGAATATTGATAAAACCTGGGGACGAATCAAAGAAAACAATGTTGTAACCAACCTTGAGTTTATTGCCATTGGCGGCGGTTTCCGTTTACAGTTTTAGGGAACACTACTTATTTTTATAATGAAAGTGTCCTGCAATCAATAACGGTTGCAGGATTTTTTTTGCAGATGAAAGAGCAGCGTTAAACTGATTTTGTTTGGAGCCGGTGCATTGCAGATAATCTTTATCTCTCACATTCATCTTCAGAGCAATCCAATTAAAAGCTCTGTATGTTCTGCGCCCGTTGGGCACGGGCTTATAATCAATGAACGATAACGGATGCCAATAAAGATTCAAAATGCCGTTCCAGACACGCATGTCTTTCAGTGAAATAAAAAGAGGCTGTCTAAAAAGTAAAATGAAGGCTTTGAGAATCGCATAAACGAAAACTTTCTCCATCACCTTACCGAATAAAAAGAGGCTGTCTCAGACTTTTGAGACAGCCTCTTTTTTACTATAGGTTTCTTTAATAATTTATCGTTTCCTGTTGTTTTGTTTTCTCTTCTGGAACCAGTTGCCGGTTTTGAAACCGTTTCCTTCCTGGCTGCCATAACGTGTCATAGCACAACGGAAACCAATGGTAGAGCTGCTCTGGTCTTCTTCCAGAAAACGGCGTGTGCCGGGGCTGAGCCAGTAAGCACGGTCGTTCCAGCTTCCGCCTTTTAATACACGGGTTTTATCGCCAATAAGAGTGGTAATTCCGTAGCCATACTGCACACCGCTTAAAGAGTCGCCATCCAAATAATCAATTACATAACCTTTTTGATAGTTGCGGCGGTTTTTTACCTCTTCATCTGTTTCATCACGGTATTTAATACGGCCCAGTGAATCCCTTTCAGGTTTTCCGGTGCTCATATCCATTCTCTGGAATTTGTTACCACGATAATAGTTGAAGTCATCACCATCTGTTGGGGTTAATGGCCTGTACACATCAGCTACCCACTCACTTACATTACCCGCCATATTAAATAAGCCAAAGCCATTTGGATAGAAAGCTTTGATAGGGCCGGGGATAGCAGCACGGTCGTTCAAACCACCTGCAACACCCATATTGTCACCTGCGCCACGCTTAAAGTTTGCCAGGAACTGTCCCTGCCATGTACCATGTCTTGCATCACGCAAGCCGTTTACGTTTTGGTTCCAGGGATATACCTGCTGATTAGCGGTTAACTCCTCACCACGGCGCTTTTCAGTGCGGCGGGGATTGGGGTTTTGATTAATATAACCATAAGCAGCATATTCCCATTCAGCTTCAGTAGGAAGACGGTAATCAGGTAAAATAACACCTTCTTCAAAACTGATATTAGTAGGTACCTGCTTGGTTACAGGGTCTTTGTAATTCTTAATGCTTTTTCCGGGAGTTGCCTGATATTCACCCAATAAATAAGCTTTGGTATTAAAGTTTTCCTGACCGCCGCCCTGCAATTGTTTCTGCATTTCAGCTTTTTTATTGGTGATGCCCTTATCCCAAAGAATATTTTCATTCACCCTGTCTGTGCGCCACAAACAGTAGTCATAAGCCTGTTTCCAGGTAACACCCACCACAGGATAATAATTGTAAGAAGGATGGCGGAAATAATATTCCACATAAGGTTCATTATAAGCCAGTTCACTGCGCCAGCAAAGCGTATCAGGCAATGCATGATTGATGATAGCCGTATCCTGGAACACTTTATTGAGCCAGAACAGGTATTCCCGGTAGTGAACGTTAGCTACTTCTGTCTCATCCATGTAAAAAGAAGCAACTGTAACACGGCGGGGAATATTATTCCCGTCACGCATCACATCTTCTTCAGTAGCGCCCATTTTAAAGGTACCTCCCTGAACAAAAACAAGACCGGGCCCGGTTTTTTGCTGCTGTTCTTTTGATACACGAAATCCGCTTCCGGTAGGATCATTATAGGTCCAGCCGGTGTTGGTTGATTTTTCGTATTTATTCTTTTTCTTGAAAATACTTCCGTTTTTGCAGGAAGTTAAAAGCAATGCTCCGCACAAAGTGGATACGGTAATTTTAAGCAGGAAAAGGTTTTTCATCTTTTCGTTTTTTGTTTAACGAATGGGGTTCAAAAATATTGTATTGGATTTATCCGCCCCAAATAAAATTTATCGGGGGCGGACAAACATAATGATTTTATTTTGGAAAATAAAAGTGTTGCTTAAATTTCATCTACTTTTGAGAGTATTCCTTATATGAGGTTTTTTATTGTACTCATAATCATTATTACTGCTTTTTCCGGTGTAAATGCCCAGCGTACCTACCGGAGCAACTCTGTATTAAATACGGGAAACTGGTATAAGTTTTCCGTAAAATCCGCAGGTATTTATAAAGTTGATGTTGCATTTTTGCAGGCATTGGGTATTACAGGTTCAGTAAGCAGTACAGCAATCAGGCTTTATGGTAATGGCGGCGCTATGCTTCCGGAAGCCAATGCCACCCCGAGAGCTGACGATTTAACTGAAAACGCAATATGGATGGTGGATGGTGGCGATGGCAACTTTAATGGCGCTGATTATTTTCTTTTTTATGCACAGGGGCCTGATGAATGGATCAAAGATTCCACCAATAAACGTTTCCGCCACCGGAAAAATTTATATGCCAATGAATCTTATTATTATATCACCATTTCAGGTACAGGGCTAAGAATCCCCAACCGAACAGTTGCAGGAGCGCCCAATAAACAGGTTTCCGTTTTCCAGGACAGGTATTATTATGAACTGGATAGCCTTAATTTTTTAAAAAGCGGTAAAGAATGGTATGGTGAGGAGTTCAGTAATGCACCGGGCCGCACATTAAGTAAAACCTTTAATGTAAGTTTTCCCAATCTTGTTACCGGCAACCCGGTACAGATTATTTCAAACGTCATTGCAAGAAGCACCGGCAGCGGCAGTTCTTTTAATGTGAGGGTGAATAACAATAATGTCCTTACACATTTTGTATTTCCGGTGGGCACCGGTAATTATGATCCTGTGGCACAAGCCGGCGAACTGGCAGGAAGTTTTTCAGCAGCGCAACCATCTTTTGGTATTCAATATGTTTATCAGCCCGGCAGTGTAAACTCGCAGGGATGGCTCAACTGGTTTGAATTGTTTCCTCAGAGGCAATTGAGTTTAAATGGAACGGATCAGTTGTTATTCAGGGATTGGGAAACAGTAGGTACAGGTAATATCGCTGAATTCCGTTTGCAAAATGCATCAGCTTCCGGGTTGGTTTGGGATATTACAGATCCTTTGCGGCCCCTAAATATGCAGGGCTCATTGGTTACAAATGAATTCCGTTTTATTAACACATCTGAACGGTTGAGGGAATATGCAGCATTCAATAACCAAAACTTTTTAAGACCTGATGCAATTGGTAAAATCAATAACCAGGATTTACATAATTCAATCACCGTTCAATATATCATCATTACTCATTCTTCATTATTGAGTGAGGCACAAAGGCTGGCCAACTGGCATAAACAAAATCAAAGCCTCAATACCGTTGTTGTAACTACTGAGCAGGTGTACAATGAATTTTCATCCGGCACACCCGATCCTTCAGCATTAAGAGATTTTGTGAAAATGTATTATGATAAGGCAGGAACTAATGTTGCCAGCCGGCCCAAATATCTTTTATTGTTCGGAGATGCTTCTTTTGATTATAAAAACAGAACAGGAGGTAATACCAACCTGGTACCTTGTTTTGAGAATGATGTATCATTAGATCCGCTTTCCACTTACACTTCTGATGATTTTTTTGGTTTTTTGGATGATGCGGATAATATAAATGTTTCTTTTCCACTTTCATTACTGGATATTGGTATTGGCCGTATTCCTGCCAAAAACAGTCAGGATGCAAAAAATGCGGTTGATAAAATTATCAGCTATCATAATAAAGATGCATTCGGGCCCTGGAGGAATGAAATGACATTTGTGGCCGATGATGAAGATAATAACCTGCACCTGGATGACACTGAACTTCATACATCTATTGTAAAAAGTAAGAATTTATTTCATCTGAATAAAATTTACCTGGATGCCTACAACCAGCAAAGCGGAAGTGGTGGCAGCCGCTACCCTGATGTAAACCAGGCCATCAATAATAAATTTTTTTCAGGCACTTTAATATGGAACTACAGTGGTCATGGTGGTTTCAGAAGGCTGGCAGAAGAAGTGATTCTTGACCAGGATATGGTCAATGGCTGGAGCAACACGAATAAACTTCCCTTGATTATTACAGCCACATGTGATTTTGCACCATATGATAACCCTGCTATAACTTCAATTGGTGAAAATATTTTATTGCGGGAACGCACCGGAGCCATTGCTCTCATGACTACAACAAGAGTGGTATTTGCATTCAGCAACCGTATTATTAACAGTGCTTATTTTCAGCAATCACTCACACCTGATGCTAATGGTAACTATCCATCGCTGGGTGAATCTATAAAGCTCACCAAAAATGCTACTTACACTAATTTTGGTGATGTTATTAATAACCGCAAGTTTACGCTGCTGGGCGATCCTGCCATTACACTTGCTTTTCCCAAATTAAAGGCACGTACCACTTTCATTAATAATAAACCTCCTTCTGCCGATACTTTGAAAGCATTAGACCGTTATACCATTAAAGGGGAAGTAACAGATATTGCCGGCAATAAACTCACATCCTTCAACGGAAATGTATATCCTGTGATTTATGATAAGGAACAAACAGTACGAACGCTGGCCAATGATCCGGGAAGTTTTCAAACCAGTTTTCAGCAGCAAAACAATGTAGTGTTTAAAGGAAAGGCCAAAGTAACCAATGGCGATTTCACCTTTACGTTTGTTGTTCCGAAAGATATTAATTACCAGTTTGGTAACGGTAAAATAAGTTACTATGCTGAAAACGGCACCACAGATGGTAATGGCGCTGAATTATCAATTATTGTAGGCGGAGCATCTTCAAACCCTTTATCAGATAAAACAGCGCCGCAACTGAGAGGTTATATGAATGATGAAAAATTTGTAAATGGTGGTATTACCAACGAACAGCCTGTGTTGGTTTTGAAAGTGTTTGACTCAAGTGGTATCAATACTGTTGGAACCGGCATTGGCCATGATATTACTGCAACACTCGATAACAATAACAACCGCTTTTTTATTCTCAATGATTTTTATGAAGCGGATGCTGACAGTTACCAGCGGGGAACCGTTCGTTTTCAGCTTCCTAAACTGGAACCGGGCCAGCATTCCCTTAAAATAAAAGTATGGGATGTGGCCAATAACAGCAGTGATTTGCAACTGGATTTTGTGGTGGTAAAAGACGCTGAACTGAAACTGGAAAGAGTTTATAATTATCCCAATCCTTTTACTACCAGAACCACCTTTATGTTTGAGCATAACAGACCCGGTGATAACTTACTGGTTACGCTCAGAATCTTTACAGTTTCAGGAAAACTTGTAAAATCAATTTACCGCACAATAAATAATGCAGGAAACCGTTCATTTGAAATTGACTGGGATGGTACGGATGATTTTGGAAGTAAAATTGGCCGGGGTGTTTATATCTATCAGTTAGATGTAAAAGATTCTAAGGGCAAAAAACAATCGGCCATTCAAAAATTAGTTATTTTGTAGCCAATAAATTAGTAAATCAAAACTGCTCATAAATAAATTCCTCCTATTTTTATGCCCAAATCAATTATGCTAATGAGAAATAAAACTGCACTTTTATTGTGCCTTTTTGCAGCTATCACTTCATTACAAACTATTGCTCAATCAACAGACCCCATTAACGTAGTAACCACTGCTGTGCCCATGCTCCGTATATCACCGGATGCACGTGCAGGCGGTATGGGCGATCTGGGCATTGCAACTACACCTGATGCCAATGCTTCTTTCTGGAACCAGGCTAAAATCCCGTTTGCAAAGCAACAATCAGCCCTTGCTATTACTTATACACCCTGGTTAAAAGACCTCGGGTTGAACGATGTTTACATTGTAACCATGGCCGGCTACCACCAGTTTGCAGAAAATCAGGCTATTTCCGGTTCATTGCGGTATTTCAATTTGGGTAATATCCAGTTTACTGATTTTGCCGGTAATGACCTTCAAACCTTTCGCCCCCGTGAGTGGAGTTTTGATGCAGGGTACAGCCGCTCCCTCAGCAGTAAAATAGGTGTGGGGGTTGCATTGCGGTTTATCTATTCCAACCTGGCTAACGGTAATACAAATGGTGTTACTTATAAACCGGGTACTGCTGTAGCAGGTGACCTTTCATTCTATTATAATGGTCTTGATGAAACAGGAAAGGGCTTAACAGCAGGTGCGGTGATGAGCAATCTCGGAAGTAGAATTTCATATACCAATGATGCACTCGGCCGTGATTATATTCCCGCCAATCTGGGATTGGGTGCAGTGTACCATGCTGTTTTGGATGAAACAAGCAAAATCAGCTTTGGGCTGGATTTAAATAAACTGATGGTTCCAACGCCCCCCACATCACGCACACCTCAGGCGCTTAATGATTACCGTAACAAAGGAGTTGTTGGAAGCTGGTTCTCTTCTTTTGGCGATGCCCCCGGCGGCTTTCGTGAAGAGCTGAGAGAATTTCAAATTTCCACTGGCGCTGAATATTCATACAATGATTTGTTTTTTGCACGGGCCGGCTACTTTTATGAAGCAAAAACAAAAGGTAACCGCCGCTTCTTTAGTATGGGCGTGGGTATAAAGTATAACAAACTCGGTTTTAATTTCTCTTACCTGGTACCAACAGGCCAGGGCATTAACCGCAACCCGCTCAGCAATACTACCCGTTTCTCATTGTTGTTTGATTTGGGTGGAGATGGTAAAGAATAAAGCACTACTGACATAAAAAAAGGATTTTGCAGAAAGCGGAGGAAAACTACCTTCGCTTTTTTGCTTATATAAATAAATTATGGGACTCAGGATTGGACAGGGCATTGATTTCCATCAACTGGTGGAAGGAAGAAAACTGATGATTGGCGGAGTTGAAATACCCCATCATAAAGGCGCATTGGGCCATAGCGATGCCGATGTTTTGCTGCATGCCATTTGCGATGCGCTGCTGGGCGCTGTTGCATTGGGTGATATAGGGACGCATTTCCCTGATACCTCATCTGATTATAAAAATATTGACAGTAAAATTTTACTGCAGCGTTCTTACGATAAAATAAAAGAACTGGGTTACCGTGTTATTAATGTTGACAGCACACTCTGTCTGCAGGCGCCTAAAATAAAACCTTATATCACCTCTATGCAATCTATCATTGCAAACGCTCTTGAAATTGAAACAGACGATGTTTCCATTAAGGCAACTACAACAGAGCACATGGGTTTTGTGGGAAGAGAAGAAGGTTTGATGGCGTATGCAACTGTATTAATTGAAAAATAATTTTTGAAATGAAGGTCCGCATCATTAATCAATCCAATAACCCTTTGCCGCAATACGCAACCGCAGGCTCCAGTGGTATGGACCTTCGTGCATTTATTAATGAACCGGTTCAACTGAAGCCATTGGAAAGAACATTAATCCCCACCGGCTTGTTTATTGAACTGCCCAATGGTTATGAGGCACAGATAAGGCCCCGCAGCGGCTTGGCCGTAAAGCAGGGCATTACCTGTTTAAACACGCCCGGCACCATTGATGCAGATTACCGTGGAGAAATTAAGATTATCTTAATTAACCTCAGCAACGAAACACAGTCTGTGCATAGTGGCGATCGTATTGCACAGATGGTAATACAGAAAGTAGAACATATTGAATGGGAATCCGCTGAGCTACTGGAACAAACACAACGGAATGCCGGCGGCTTTGGAAGTACCGGTAAACATTAATTTGAACAAAACACGCATGAAGATTCATTCACTTATTTTAATATTTGCAGCAGTTGTGCTGTCAGCAGCATCCTGCCGCTCCACAAAAAACATCCATAAGGTCATCGAAAAAAAAGATACGGTTGCTGCTCCTGTTAATGCACCTGTGCCCACACATGATGATACCGTACGATCCATTCACGAAGTACTCAGTAATTACAAACAAATTCAATACACCACTTTTGCAGCTAAAATAAAAGTGGAATATTATAACAGTAAAGGAAGACAACCCGGTTTTGTTGCCAACATAAGAATGAGAAAAGACAGTATTATCTGGATTTCACTCAGCAATGACCTGGGTATTGAAGGGTTCAGAGTAATGATTAATGCAGACAGCATCCGGGTTATGGATAAACTGGCCAATACTTACCAGGTGCGGCCATTAAGCTCCATACAGGATATATCCCAGATACCTTTTTCATTTTCTGATATACAGGAACTGCTGGTAGGCAACCCGGTATTTTTTAACAAAGACAGCATTATTGCATACGGTAAAACTGAAAAAGGATATACACTGGTAAGCGCCGGCGCCATTTTTAAAAACCTGCTGAGCATCGGCAACAATTATTATTTTGAAAAAAGCAAGCTCGATGATGTGGACCACCGGTTAAACCGCACGGCCGATATCAGCTATTTTGAATATGAAAACAAAGCCGGTTTCCCGTTTTCAACCTACCGTGAAATCTTTTTATTACAGCAGAACAAACTGGATGTACAGATGAAGTTTAAAGATTACAGGTTTGAAGATGAATTAACGTTTCCTTTTAACGTTCCTAAAAAATTCAAAAGAATACAATAAGAGATACGTTTTTGGGTTTCGGCCCGTTATTAGAAAAACTGAAACCATAAATTTGCACAACTAAAACCCATGCCTATGCGTAAAGTACTGGTATTTTCTGTTTTGTTTTTATTGCAACTGGCAGTTGCTGCACAGCAACCCAATGAAAAAGCAGAACTTGAAAAAAAACGCAAAGAAACCCTCCGGGAAATTGAGATCCTCAATAACCAGTATAATGACATAAAGAAGAATAAAAAAGTAAGTTTGGGACAGCTTGCTGTAATACAAAGCAAAATAAGGCTGCGGAATAATATAATAGACAACATTAACAAGCAGGTGAATGTAATTAATGGTTCTATTAATAACTCCTATAAGGAAATGCGACGTCTTCAAAAAGACCTGGATACATTGAAGATGAACTATGCACAGAATGTAGTGTATGCCTACAAGAACAGGAGTAATTATGATTTTCTAAATTTTCTTTTTTCTGCCAGCAATTTTAATGACGCCATCAGGCGTATAGCTTACATGCGGGCTTACAGGAACTATCGCTCGCAGCAGGTTGATGCCATTAATAAAACAGAAAGATTATATAAAGACAAAATTGCTGAACTCACCAATAATAGAAAAGAAAAAACAGCTGTATTAGGGGAGCAAACAAAGGAAATGGATGAGCTGATGAAAGATAAGAATGAACAGGCTTCTGTAGTTGATGAAATTAAGAAGAAAGAAAAAGAAATTAATAAAACCCTCGCCCTAAAACGTAAACAGGCACAACAGCTACAGGCATCAATTACTACTGTTATTAACCGGGAAATTGCTATGGCAAGAAAAGAAGCTATTGAAAAAGAAAGGTTGGAAAGAGATCGTATAGCAAAAGAAAAAGCAAACGCAGCCACTGTTATTAACGAAGCAAAAAATAATACTTCAACTGGAACAAGCACAACACCGAAAACAAACCCTGCTGTTAAAAAAGATGAATCTAAAAAGCCAGTCAACTATTTAGAGTATAACAAAGAAGATATTGCCCTGGGCAATAATTTTGAAAGCAACAAAGGCAAACTGCCATTTCCGGTTGATAACGGATATATTTCGGGAAACTTTGGAAGAAACACTGTTCCCGGAACCACCATTAAATACACACAGGACTTTATTACCATTTCATCGCCGGTTGGTACATCCGTTAAAGCTTGTTTTGATGGAGAAATTATGAGTGTATATGATGTTGGTGGAATGACGGCTGTTACAATTAAGCATGGAAAATACTTTACTACTTACAGCAACCTCTCTTCAGCCAATGTTTCAAAAGGACAGCAGGTGAAAACAGGGCAGTTAATTGGTAAAGTAGGTGAAAACCTGGATGGTGATGGTGAGCTTAATTTTATTCTTGTAAGGGAACTGCAGTTTATCAATCCCGCAGGGTGGTTACGCAGCCGCTGATTCATTTACAAAACGTTTATACAGCTCTTCATACAAAGGAACAATGTGGTGAATGGAAAACGTAGCCGCATGTTCCTTTGCATTTTTCTTGAAGGAAGCAAGCTGTTCTTCATTCTTCAGCAAATCAATTCCCATCCGGCTTAATTCTTTTACATCACCCACATTGGCCATATAACCGGTGCTTCCATGAATATTAATTTCCGGCAAACCACCGGCATTGGTGGATAATACAGGAACGCCTGCTGCCATTGCTTCCAGCGCTGATAAACCGAAGCTTTCATATTCAGATGTGAGTACAAACAAATCAGAAATGGCCAGGATTTCTTCCATTTCCTGCTGTTTGCCCAGGAAACGCACTTCATCATAAATATTCAACTCCCTGCAGAGTTCTTCAGCATCGGGCCTGTCCGGGCCATCACCCACCATTAATAATTTGCTGGGAATCGTTTTATTGATTTCATGAAATATTTTAATGATATCATTCACCCGTTTTACTTTTCTGAAATTGGAAGCATGGGCAATAATTTTTTCGCCGTTGGGCGCCAGTACTTTTTTAAATGCATCTAATGGTTTTTTTGAGAAACGCTCTGCATCCACAAAATTGTAGATCACTTCAATCTCCTTCTCCACATCAAAATTTTTATAGGTTTCTTTTTTCAGGTTTTCAGACACGGCGGTAATGGCATCACTTTCATTAATGGAAAACGTAACCACCGGTTCAAAGGTTTTATCTTTCCCCACCAGTGTAATATCTGTGCCGTGCAGCGTGGTAATTACAGGAATATCTTTTCCTTTCTTTTTTAAAATTTGTTTGGCCATATAGGCTGCTGATGCATGCGGAATAGCATAATGCACATGCAATATATCCAGGTCATTGTTCAGCACCACATCCACCATGGTACTGGCCAATGTGGTTTCGTAAGGCGGATAATCAAACAGGGGGTAATGCGGCACCCGCACTTCATGATAAAAAATATTGGTATAAAAACCACTGAGCCTTACCGGCTGCTGGTAGGTAATAAAATGAACTGCATGACCTTTTTCTGCCAGCGCTTTTCCAAGTTCTGTAGCCAGCACACCGCTTCCGCCAAACGTGGGATAGCAAACAATTCCGATTTTCATATTATAGTAGTTTACAAACCTCACAGATTTTGCAGATGCTCTCACTCATTCCTGTTATCAAAATGAAACCCGTGCGGTTTATTTTATTGAGGTAACGAAGTTAGGATTTTAAATGATGGACTATTTTTTATTCATTGCCGTTAATCATGGTTTTGTTAGGTTTGTAATAATTCACAAAATGTTTTTATGAAACTTCTTTCCACGTTTTTCTTTGTATTGCTTACTCTTTCATCCCTTCAGGCGCAAACAACAAAAGATTCCATTATGTTTAAACGCATTGCAGATGAAGTGTTTACCAATGGCAAAGCCTATGAAAATCTGAGGTTCTTATGCAAGCAGGCGGGGCCGAGATTAAGCGGTTCACCACAGGCTGAAAAAGCAGTGAAAGAAACGTTTCGCATGATGAAAGAAATGGGCGCTGATACGGTGTGCCTGCAACCCTGTATGGTGCCGCATTGGGTACGTGGCGCCAAGGAAAACGCCATACTGGTGGATGCGAAAGGCAATCCTGTTTCATTAAACATTTGTGCACTGGGTAACAGTGTGGGCACAGGCAAAGCAGGCATTAAAGCAGAAGTAATTGAAGTGTGTTCCTTTAAGCAATTAGATTCATTAGGCATAAGTGGTGTAAAGGGAAAGATTGTGTTCTATAATTTTCCGATGAACCCCACTTATATTGAAACCTTTCGTGCTTATGGTGAAGCAGGTCAGTTTCGTGGACGTGGCCCAGGCATGGCAGCCAAATACGGAGCTGTGGGTGTAATGGTTCGTTCACTGGCAAGTAATATTGATGATTATCCGCATACCGGTGCAACAACGTATAATGATTCATTTCCCAAAATCCCGGCCATTGCTGTTTCCACACGTCATGCAGAGTGGGTGAGCAATGAGCTGAAAAAGAAAAATGGATTACAGCTCTATTTCAGAACAGAATGTGAAATGCTGCCGGATGTGCAGAGTTATAATGTGGTGGGTGAGTTAAGAGGTACTGAATTTCCCAATGAAATCATTACTGTTGGCGGTCATTTAGATTCATGGGATTTGGCTGAAGGCGCACATGATGATGGTGCAGGCTGTGTGCAGAGTATGGAAGTGATCAATATTTATAAACGTCTTGGTTTAAAACCTAAACGCACCATCCGTGTAGTATTGTTTATGAATGAAGAAAACGGTTTGCGTGGCGGGCGCAAATATGCAGAACTGGCCAAAGCTGAAAACAAGAAACACCTTTTTGCACTGGAAAGTGATGCCGGTGGTTTTACACCCAGAGCCTTTGGTTTTTCTGCCGGTGGTGATACACTGGCACGCCTGCGCAACTGGGTACCTTTATTTACCAACTATGGTGTTTATAAATTTACTGAAGGTGGTGGCGGTGCTGATATTGGTCCGTTAAGAAGTTTGGGCACCACACTCAGCGGTCTCAGTCCCGACTCACAGCGTTACTTTGATCATCACCATGCCGCCAATGATACGTTTGAATGGGTGAACAAACGGGAACTGGAACTGGGCGCTGTTAATATGATTTTATTGTTGTATGTGGTGGAGCAGAATGGGTTGTGAATGACGTAGCTCCTGGAAGCCCCATGTGCTTTTGTTTGCCGACACTGATTTGCAAACAAAAGACATAAGCCACCAAATTGCGTGGACAGAATCAGAATTTATCTGTGATGCAGGAAAAGATTGAGTGGTTGAACGGTCAAGTATTTGCGAAGGCAGGGAATTCATTGCTCGTCCAGCCCGGCTCAAATTCTCATTTGAAAATATGTTGTTGCGGTTATGCACTAAAGCTGAAAGTTAAATGTCGATTCCGAACCGCTGCTGATGCATGCACATAGCTGAAGTTTGATTGTCCAGCCCTGCTTTTGCAAATACTTTTGTTGGTAGTAGTTTATTTGTTAGCAACAACATTTTGAACAAATTGTCTGCTGAATGTTGTTGTTCGTACCTGTTTCCTATCAAAGGATGTTTTTCTATCCCAATCCTTTTCAATTGTTTCTTTTATAGGTAAAAGTTCTACATCATTTTCTAAAGGTTCATAGATATTCTCGCCAACCATATAAACACCAGCGGGAATTTCAAGAATGCCAAGTCTACCTAAATTGTCAATATAGGTACCTGTCAAGTCTGGTCTATTTAAAGCCACTATTTTAGGTAGATGAGAAAAATTTGCAATTACAGGAGAGTAGTTTGAACTGTCTTTTAGTTGTGCATTTACATCTATTAAAGGGAAGCGTAAGTTGTCGATAAATGCTTGCAGAAATATTGCTTCGTCATTAGTTAGGTTTTTAATTATTTCTACGAATCCAGGATGTGCTTTGTGTATAGTTTCTCTGTCCATTGCATTTGCCAACAAATTGGCATATAACTCTCTTAAATTGGAATCATGTCCCGAATATATAAGCGCTTCGACTGCTGGTCCAGCAACTTGCGGTGGCGGTGTTGTTATATTCTCTTGAGGTACATTCTTCAATTTTTCGGATACTCTTGTAGTAATAAATTCTTCTATTTTTTCATACCCCCAAACAAGTGCTTTTATTGGTGCTAACGCAATATTCACAGTCTTTGCAACTACTTCCAAAGACTGCCCAACTTGTTTAGCTGCTGGTTGTAAAGTGTCTTGATATACAGGTACTGATAGCAGCACACTTGAATCTAAATAAAAAAAGGCATATTGAGCTTCGCAACAGGTAAATTGTTGTAGAGTGAGAAATTCCGGGTGATACGTTTGAAGCATTATCAAATTTAAAACAGCGTGTTGAGTTTTGTAATAGGGGAATTGCGGTAAACCGATGTTAACGGCCTGTGCTTTTCTTGTTCTTAATTTTCATTCAACAGCCTTCAGAAATTCGACTGACTTGTCTTTAACTTCTTTAATTTTCTCCTGTTTTTTGTCGCTTTCTTTTAAGGCCCAGTATTTGTTTTCGTTCCATTCAAACTTTCTGTTGTCACCTGAACCATTTTGAGTAATGAATCCCCAAAACCACAAGTCGTCCCAAACTTCAATTTGTTGTCCGGTATATTTTTCTTTTAAGATATTGTTTACCTTGTCAAAGTTCCAATTTATAGTATTGTCTAACTTCTTGAAAATGGCAATTATTACAGCGTCAACCGGTAAATAAAAATTATCATTATCCGCAATTGTAGATGGAACGTCACCCCATATTTTTAGTTTATCTGAATAATGTCCGTTGTGTAAATGATAAATGCTTTTGGTGAATAACGCCGCTGTTTTACTGCCCCATCCGTCTTGATTTTTCATTCCTTTGTAAAGACTATCAAAATTGATTGGGCTGTTAGGATTTACTCTTCTTATAAAATTTTCGAATGACGAAAAACAATTTGGGTCTTGATGAATGTTTCTATAAAAATTTGCAAGGTTATCAATTTTAGGTTGGCTTTGTGTGTTTGCAATATGATAAAGTAATGATATAATTTTATCTTTCTTGTTCACAAATGGTATCACAACTGCTTGATAAAATTTGTCTTGTAAAGCGTGGTTAAATTGTCTATTTATATTTAAAAATGCAAATATATTTTCAAGTTTTTCGTCCATTAGTTATTATGTTGTGAGTGTCGTTTTAGCATAGGCGCTAACGCATAAATATACGCCACTGCCTGCATAGATTTTGTTACCGATGTTGACACCCCCGCCAACATTGAATCTAAATAGAAAAAGGCATATTGATTTTCGCAACAAGGGAATTGTTGCAGAGCAGGAAATTGTTTGGTTTCTTGCACAGTTCATGTTAGCTGCTTTACTTCTGAATATCAGCAAGTATATCCTTTGCTTTTTGAGCATTTGTTCTAAAGTAGTCTGCGTCATTTTGAATTTCTGTAAAATGTTTTCCAACTATGTCTCTGCGATTTGTTGCGTCATACAAGTCGCTTTCGTAGATAATTATTTTCAGACGTTCTTTTTCAAAGTCAGATAAGTTAGAGGTGTCAATCAGTAAC
>JAIEQM010000018.1 GCA_019747705.1 Chitinophagaceae bacterium
GATTCAATGTTTGATACGCTGATAAAAAGAATGGTGACTTATGAACCGGAACGGCTAAATCAATCTGCGACCTAAACACCTATACCTATAATTTTATTACGTTATGAAAATTCCTCTTTACCTGATAAAAGGCGACACTATTGCCCTTACCTGCCCTGCCGGTTATATGCCTTTAGAAAAAGCGCAAACCTGTATTGATACGTTACAAAAATGGGGCTATGAAGTTTTGGTTGGAAAAACATTGGGCAGCAAATCAAAAAACTATTTCAGCGGAACAGATGAAGAACGCCTGAATGAATTCCAGGCAATGCTGGATGCCCCGGAAATAAAAGCCATCCTCTGCGGACGTGGTGGTTATGGCGTGGGAAGAATTATTGAGCAATTAAATTTTACTGCCTTCAAAAAAAATCCCAAATGGATTATTGGTTTCAGTGATATTACTGTTCTGCATGCACACATTAACCGGAATTTTAAAATTGCAACATTACATGCTCCTATGGCTGCTGCATTTAATGACGGCGGATTCAAGAATAAATATGTTCAATCATTGAAACAAACTTTAGAAGGTGCCAAAGCCAATTACGCATGTAAATCGCATCGCTTTAACCGAACAGGTACTGCATCAGGAGAATTAATCGGAGGCAATCTTGCGTTACTGGCGCATGTAACCGGAACTTCATCCGATATTCAAACAAAAAACAAAATTCTTTTTTTGGAAGACGTGGGTGAGCAGCATTATAATGTTGACCGGATGATAATTCAGTTAAAACGCAGCGGCAAATTCAACAACCTTGCCGGACTTATCATCGGCGGCTTTACTGATATGCAGGATACACAACGGCCTTTTGGCAAAAAAGTATATGCCCTCATTCAAGATTTAATCAGAGAATACAATTACCCGGTTTGCTTTGGTTTTCCTGTGAGCCATGATAAAGAAAACTTTGCATTGAAATGCGGCGTCCTCTTTCAATTAACAGTAAAAGAAAAATTGGTTACACTTACTGAGCAATAAGTTATTCTTTCTGCTTCCATCTTATTATCTGAAACAGCGACCCCTGTCATTTGATTTTCTGACACAGATCAACGAAATCAAAGGGATTGGTCACTTCACACTAATGCTTCCGTTGCAACATTTGTGCTGTCATTTTTCACAGCTAAAACAAATGTATATGAGCAACGCATTTATCTTTCGGCCGGCTTAGTTCTCCTGCTCTTTATTGCACAACTTACCCAGGCACAGGTTTATACCACCAAATCATACAAGCTCACCATTGAAGGAACATCCACCATGCACGACTGGAGTTCATCTGCCACCAATGTAACGGTGCAGGGTGATTTTGTAATTACCAATGGCGTTATTGAAAAATTAACAGCGGCAGTGTAAATGTGGTTACTACATCCATCAAAAGCCATAAAAACGCCGGCCTCATGGATTCACGCACACATGAAACATTAAAGGCCGATCAATACCCCAACATCACTTACACAGTTACCAAACTGGGAAGCATTCAGAAAAACGGAAACGAAGCACCCGTTACTATCAATGGTAACCTCAGCATCGGCGGAACTTCCAAGCCAACTGATCTGGTGTTAAAAATGAAAGTGCTGCCCAATGGTGATATTGAAATTACCGGCACCCGAAAAATTATAATGAGCAATTATGGTATTAAACCACCTTCTTTTATGCTGGGCGCATTAAAAGTGGGCGATGAAGTAACACTCAATATTTATACAGTTCTTACCAAAAAATAAAAAAGCATTTATAAACTATTAAAACTAAAGTATATGAAACACAATTTATTTAAAACAGTTCTCACAGCTCTTATCCTGCTGGGATTGGCTGTTACTGCAACCGCACAAAAAATACAGTATTCCCGCACTTATGATCAAAAGGGTATTAATGTATTTGAACCTTCCAAAAAAGATACCGTAGCGTATGAAGGATTTAAAATCCGCATCGGGGGTTCCTTTACACAAAACTACCAGTCTTTCAAAAGCACAAACAAAGCAAATTATGTTGCTACTTCCGGCACCAACACCTTAAATAAAAACCTGCTCTATGGTTTAATAAAACCTACTGCCACTACTTTCCAAAACAACGACAGTACCACTTCACGTTTGAATGGTTTTAACCTGGCCATGGCTAATTGAAATTTTGATATTCAGATTGATGATGGTATCCGTGTGTTTTTAGAAAACTACATGAGTGCACGCCACCACAATGAGTTTTGGGTAAAAGGCGGATACATTCAAATTGATAAACTGCCGGTGTTTGGCAACCCTGAATGGTTCACTAAATACCTGCGTGTAAAAATTGGCCACTTCCAGCCCAACTATGGCGATTTTCAACACCGCCGCAGTGATGGTGGTAATACCATCTTCAATCCTTTTGCTGAAAACCTGATCCTTGATGCATTTACAACAGAAATTGGCGGTGAAATTTATGTTTTCCCAACTGAAAATGTAATGCTGATGGGTGGTTTAACATCCGGATTTATCAATGGTAATATCCAGCCAACTCCTGATGCAGTAAATTCAAATGGTGTGGTAAGAACCAAGCGTTCACCATCACTCTTTGCAAAAGCAGCATTTGATAAAAACATTGCAACTGATTTACGTTTCCGTTTGAGTGCATCAGTTTACAACAATTCCAACAGCCAGCGTAATACTTTTTTTGCAGGCGACCGTACCGGTTCCAACTATTTTGGTGTAATGGAGCCCGCAACTATTGGTGGTCTTCCTATTTCAATAGGTACCAGCCCATCTAATCCTTCAACTCAATCAGGACCCAACTTTACATCTGGACGTTTTGACCCAGGTGTTGCCAACAGAGTTACTGCTATTAACTTCAGCCCATTCCTTAAATATAAAGGATTGGAAATTCAGGGTGGTTATGATATGATTAAAGGTTCTGTTTATGCTGATGTTTCCAGTGGTAGCTGGATCAAACGTGACTGGAACCAGGCATATGGCGAAGCTGTTTACCGTTTCTTCAAAAAAGAACAGGTATATGTAGGCGCACGTCTTGTAACTGCAACCGGTGAACCAGGCGGAATGAAATACGGACCCAATGATGCAGGTGAAACTACAGGCGCTCAGGCAAAAGTTACTATTAACCGTGTTGCATTTGCAGCAGGCTACATGCCCACCAGGAACATGTTACTCAAACTTGAATACTTGAATCAGAATTATAAAAACTTCCCCTGGGCTGATTACCGCAATGGTGGTAAAATTAAAGGCATGATGATTTCAGCAGTTATTGGTTTCTGATTTCATATACTGATTCTTAACCCAAAGCCCTGTACCCGTTACAGGGCTTTCTTCTGAATAATGAAATAATGAAATGGCTTTGCATCATATTACTCTTTACGCTTTCAACCAATAACACTTTCAAAGTTGTGTATAAAATTGATGGAAAGAGCCGTTTGTACCTCAACGGAAAAACAAGCATCAATAATTATCAACGTTATTGTACTGATGAATTTGCCGCAGCCAGTCTTGCAGGAACAAGCAATGATGAAACAGGTATCATTACTTTCTCCAACGGCAACCTGTATATAAAAACCTCCCTCCTCAGTTGCAAAAACAAACTCATGAACAGGGATATGCACAAAGCCCTGAAAGCTGAAGAACATCCCTACATCATTATTACGCTGCATGATGCGGCCTCCCTGAACAATATCACCAAACTCAGCATCAATACATGGTATGAGTTTACAGCCAATGTTACATTAACCATTGCGGGTGTGAGCAAAAAAAATCAACTGAATGTAATGGTCAGCAAACTGAGCAATCTCCTCTTCCGGTTAAAAGCAAAAAAAGATTTGCTGATGAGTGATTTTAATGTAAAACCCCGAACACCTTTTAATATGATTAAGATTGAAGATAAAGTAACCATCAACTTTGATATGACGGTTGTGGTGAATGAACTGAATTAACGATTTAACAAACTATCCAGCTTCTGTTGGTACAGTGCAAACGTACTTAAATCATTATGGGTTCCTTTCTCAATTGTAATAAATTCATCTGTTTTTTTCAGCAACTTTTTTAACTGCTCTGCATTACTGTAAGGAATTACCGCATCATCTGTTCCATGAAAAATGGAAACAGGTATTTGCACATAAGGCAAAAATTCATAAAGCGGAAATTTATAATTCACCATGGTGCTTGCAGGATAGATGGGAAAACGGTCTGCGGCCAGTGAAGTGATGCTGTAATACGGTGTTTCCAAAATCAATCGTTTACCAGCTGCATGGCTGGCGAGTTCTGTTGCCACACCTGTGCCCAATGACTTACCGTAGAAAATGATGCTGTCAGCTTTGAATTGTTTTTCAGCCATTTTATACAACAGTAATGCATCACTGTAAAAACGCTGCTCCGTTACTTCGCCGGTAGATTTTCCATAGCCGGGGTAATCCATCATCCATACTTCATAACCATGTTTGGTAAAAGAAGGCACAAATGGTGCATAATGATTGATGTTATCCCTGTTGCCATGAAAATAAAGTACAACGCCACGAGTAGAGTTGGTATCAGCCGGATAAAATTCAACAATGCTTAACTGTTCTTTTTCATTGAGGCGAACTGCAATATCTCTATGCGGTTCTTTGAAGCTGTATTTATAATCGGGTGGTAAGGGTGTAGCCTGAAATAATAATTTATCCTGAAAGGTCCACAGCAAAACACCAATGAGCGCATATAAAAAAAGCATCCCCCTGGCTGCATTCACAATGGCTTTGGTCACAGGTTTGCGTCGGCTCATATTTTTAAAATATCTCTTATGAAATTATGGTACTCAGGAAAGGATGGAAGATTGTTGTGCCCGCCACCTTCAATCCGTATCAAAGTTATGCGGCGTGGATTAATTTGCTGTAAACGTTCACTTTGCTTTAACGGTATGAGCCAGTCTTTGGTACCATGAATAATGTAAGTGTGACATTTTACATTGGCAATCCACTGATCTGTACGTAAATGATAACGCAGCACCCATTTCATTGGAAGAAAAGGTAAAAAACGTTCGGCTGCTTTTTTAAAACTGAAGTATGGTGCATCCAGTATTAAATAACGTGGATAATTATCACTTGCCAGTTTGGTGGCAAATCCGCTGCCCATGCTTCTTCCATAAACAATAATATGATCTTCAGGAAACTTTACCAGCATTTCATCATACACAAACTGCATATCATTAAGCATGGCTTTTTCACTTCGTTTGCCAATGCTTTTGCCAAAGCCACGGTAATCTACCAGCAGCACATCGTATCCAAAACGGTAAAAATCTTTTGCATATTTGCCCCAGCCTTTAATGCTTCTTGTATTACCATGAAAATAAATAATGAGTCCGTGTGGTTTTTTTACATTGAAATGGATGCCGCTGATGCTCACACCCGGTTCCGGTGTAAAACTCACTTCTTTAAACGGCGCATCATATTTAAATTCAAAATCCTGTTTTAATTTTTCCGGTTTAAAAATAAAGCGTTCCTGTATGAGATACAGAATTCCCATAAGGAGCAGATAACCGAGAATGATATAGATGAGTGTGGGAGACAATTCAGTTTCAGGTTCCCGGTTGCTTGTTTCCGGTTGGCTAATTTAAACAGTTTATACCATTAAAACTGCCCAATTGCCAATGTCATGGCGCCGAAGGAGCCATCTGCCTGTCAACAGAACACAGCTCAACAGATCCCTCCTTCGTCGGGATGACAGCATAGTTTTAATGTAAATGGTATTACTTGAGAACAACTATTGTAAAAAACCGGCTCATATTGAATGGCGGCTTTAATATTCTGTATTTTCAAAACAATTATTCATCTTCATCAGGCGGATAAATGCGTTTGAGTTTGAGTGAGCTGATGGGCGCTACAATCAGCGGGAATTTTTCAACCGATACATTACTCATATCCAGCCCAAAACCTTTTTCTTCACTCAGGCTTATTTTCTTCAGTGCAAAATACAAGCGCATGATCACCCGCTCAAAGAAAGGCAGTTCATTATCCTGGCTCAGGAATTTTTCCATCACCACAAACTGAAAATCGCCCACCACATTATTACGCTGCAAACTTTCATAACGGCTGGTAATATTTACTTCTTTATTCATCACCATATCTTCCACCACCTTGCGGAACATGAGGTTGATGCGTGGCTGCATACGGAAACCCAAACGGAACTCCACACGTATCACTTCATTGGGAATAATGGTTTCCACTTCATACTCACAGGTATAGGGATCATCCATTGTATCCACATGCACAAACCAGTAAATATCTGCACGCTTGGGTTTGCGGTTGAGGATGGAGTAAATAATTTTATGTTCAATTTCCTTGGGGTTATTGGCGCTTGTTAAATACACCAGGTGCGTGGCATGTTTGGTTACCGTCATATCATTACTCAACTCCTGCAGTAACGGCAAATAATGATCGAGCCGCACAAACTCCACGTAACGGTTTTTAATTTTACGGCTGCGGAACCAGATATACATAATTCCAAATAATGCACCTCCCACAATTAACGCAATGTAACCACCATGTGTAAACTTTTTTAAGTTGGCCGCCAGGAAACCCAGTTCAATAGACATATACACTATCAAAAACAAATAAATGAGTACGGATTTTACACGATGTGCCACCATATAATTGGCCAGCAGAATAGTAGTGGCCAGCATACACAGTGTAATGGCTAAACCATAAGCATGTTCCATATTGCTGGCGCTCTGGAAATAGAGTACAATACCAATACAACCCAACAGCAGTAACCAGTTAATGGCAGGAATAAATAACTGACCACGCTCCTCACTGGGATAATTGATTTTTACTTTGGGCCAGAGGTTAAGGCGAATCGCTTCACTGATGAGTGTAAAACTTCCGCTGATCAATGCCTGGCTGGCAATAATTGCTGCTGTAGTAGCCACAATAATACCCACTAACTTAAACCACTCCGGCATTACACCATAAAAGGGATTGAACCCGCTTTCAATTAACGCCCTGGTAATAGTTTGGCCTTTATAATTGGCCAGCAGCCATGCACCCTGACCAAAATAATTTAAGATTAAACATGTTTTTACAAATATCCAGGACACACGGATGTTTTGCCGGCCGCAATGCCCCAGGTCGCTGTACAATGCTTCGGCGCCCGTGGTACAGAGAAAGACAGCCCCCAGCAACCAAAACCCATTGGGATATTTTACCAATAAATCAATAGCATAATAGGGATTAAGCGCTTTGAACACATGGATATCATCAGCAAAATGAATAATACCCAATACTGCCAGCATTAAAAACCACAGTGCCATAATGGGGCCAAATGCACGGCCAATATAATTGGTACCAAACTGCTGAATCATAAACAGCAAAAACAAAATAGCAATTACAATAATGATGATGGTTCTTGTTTGCTCATCAGTAATGGCCCTGATTACTGCTTTACTGGCGCCAGCAGGTATTGCAGGAAAGATGCCGGGTATTTGTTTTAAACCTTCAACCGCTGAAGTAACAGAGATGGCCGGCGTAATCATACCATCTGCCAGCAAAGCAGCGCCACCCACCATAGCAGGAATC
Organism: Chitinophagaceae bacterium; assembly: GCA_019747705.1. Lineage (GTDB taxonomy): Bacteria > Bacteroidota > Bacteroidia > Chitinophagales > Chitinophagaceae > Lacibacter. The sequence goes on from JAIEQM010000018.1 coordinate 7,551, forward strand.
ACCAGCCATTTTCTTCTGCGCCTTACCAATGTATAAAGTGCAAAAATGCCGCCCTCACCACGGTTATCTGCTTTAAGTGTGAGCGCTACATATTTAATAGTGGTTTGGAGCGTGAGTGTCCAGATAACACAACTGAGAGCGCCCACAATTAAAAATTCTGAAATTTCTTTTCCGCTGGTAATGGCGTTGAGTACGTACAGGGGAGAAGTTCCGATGTCGCCGTAAATAATTCCTAATGCAATTAAGAGCCCTGCAAACGTGGCTTTTTCAATGTGCTTTCCCACAATTTATTTATTACTGATGGATACGAACCAATTCGATTGGTTGCCGTTTTAACGGTGTAAAGGTAGGGTTTGGGGTGAAAATGGGAAAAAGTCTTTAGTGCGTAGTGGATAGCCGTTAGCCAGTGTACTATATTTCTAAATCTATCATTTAATAACACACTCAAAAATTCAGAGACTAATGATTATCAACTAAAGACTACCAACTACTGACTACTGACTACCGGCTACTGACTACTGACTACCGGCTCAACTCTCCGCCCACAACAAACTTCCGTCGCCATAGCTTAAAAAGCGAAACTCATTTGCCAGTGCATAATCATATACGTTTTTCCAGTTATCACCAATCAATGCTGCTACCAGTAACAATAAGGTGGAATTGGGTTGATGAAAATTGGTAATGAGCGCATCAGCAATTTTTGCTTTGTAACCGGGAGCAATTAATAATTGTGTATGACAAATGAGCTGCTCCTGGTGGTGATCATTCATCCAGCCGATAAGCGCCTGCAAAGCAGTTTCAGTTGAAATATGTTCAGCCGGTAGTTCATAGGCATCCCATTGCTTTACTTCCAGTTCTTCAACAGAAGCATCAGGGTTGACGGATGCCTTTACACCCATCCAGTATAAACTTTCCAATGTGCGGAGTGAAGTGGTGCCAACAGGTATCACATCTTCCGGATGATAATTCAGAATATTTTCAATAGTGCTGCGGTTTACCTGTATCCATTCTTTGTGCATTTCATGATCTTTCATGGTTTCACTCTTCACGGGTTTAAACGTTCCTGCACCCACATGCAGTGTAACCTGTTCCATCATCACACCTGTTGCTGTTAACTCTTCCAGCAATTGCGGTGTAAAATGCAAACCGGCGGTGGGCGCTGCCACACTGCCTTCTTTTTTTGCATACACTGTTTGGTAACGTTCATAGTCTTCTTTTTCAGCATCTCTGTGCAAATAAGGTGGCAATGGAATGACACCTGCATAGTGCAGCAATTCGCCAAAACAATAATCATCATGGTGCCAGCTGAACTCAATCACAAAACAATCGGGCAGTCGTTCTTTTATTTCTGCAAAGAGCTGAATGGTGGTACCCGCCACTTCAATCTTTTTTTGCAGTACCGGCTCTTTCCATTTGCTGGCGCCTCCAATCATACAGTTCCATTGCACTTTGCCTTTGCTCATCATGGCCATTGTAACTTCTCCGTTATTGGCCGGTTCCAAACAAAAAATTTCTATGACGCCGCCCGTTGCTTTCTGAAAAAAGATGCGTGCTTCAATTACTTTGGTATTGTTAAACAGCAATAATGTTTTACGGAAAAATTGTTCAGCAATATTTCTGTAAGTTGTTTCGCTGATGTTTCCATTTTTATAAATGAGCAGTTTGCTCAAATCCCTTTCTGTCAATGGGTATTTAGCAATACGTTCATCGGGCAGGTTGTAGGTAAAATTTTTGATTTCAAGTTCTGATGGATGTGGAAGCATGCGGCGAAGTTCGTTCATTTGAAATAATTTGAAGTATTACAAATGAAGAGGTGTGAAGGTTGTGTGAAAAAAAAAGAAGACATTTTGGGTAACCGGCATTAGTGTAAACGAGGCAGCTGTGTTGTGTCACTCACTTATACTTTTTGTTTTTCATGGCAGCACATCAGGACATAGATGAACACCATTCCAGTTTATATTCCTGATCATTTGTTTTTAAACAGGTAAATATAAAATTGGTGATGTAAGGAATATTCAACTGCTCATCTTCCATCATCAGCTCCACCGTACCACCCAAATAAATATCTGTAGTGGATGTTTCAACAGGCTGCCATTCACCGGTTTGTTTGCCGGCGCCATAACCCATATCAGCATGGTTGCAGGCCAGGCGCTCCACGAGGTTCTCAATAAACTCCGGCTGATCTACTTTTGTAATGATGGTGAGAAGCTTTTTCATTGTGCTTGGTTTTCTGTATATACTTATGAGATGCGGTTTGTTACCCGATGTTTGTTAGAGAAATGTTAGGTTTTGAGGCAGAATGATTTTTTTGCCATGGAAACACTGAGGAGTTTTGAACAAAGAGGTCAGGAGAAAAAGAGAAAAAATGAAGTGATTCACTACTCTTATTCTCTTCATCTCTTGGTTTTGCATTTTTTCCTTGTTCTAAATATTTGCATGACAACTATTGCTTTCCCCTTCTTCTGTGTTTTCAGTATCACTCATTTTCCAATCCGGTCAGATCGTTTCACGGGCCGGCCCGGTTGAAAAAATCCCCTCCGGACAACCGGAGGGGTAACACAACTAATAAACTCAACTATTCAGAACGCTCCGCACTTACGTGCAGAGCAAGTCATTAATCCGGTTTCTTTCCTTCCAAAAATGTATTGATGGTATTGATCTCCGCTTTGTTATTATCATCTGACTGCACGGTGTAATTGCTGTAAAAATTTTCAGCAGGCGAAATGGTATTGTACAATTCTAAATTGCGGCGCAAATACGCAGGCACATTATCAAACTCATTATTGGAATCTGCCCCGTTAATATTGAAAGAAAGGTTCCTCAACTTTTGCAAACGCTCTGCTGCTTTCTTACGCTGCTCTTCCGCTTCATCATACACTGGCGGTTCTTCATTTACGGGCAACTGAAATTTTTGCTGCGCCGCTTCCTGCACAACTGGTGCTGAAGATTTTTCAACCAACTGCATTTCAAAACTTTCTTCCTCTTCTTTCACAAATTGTATTTGAACCGGCTGTGGTTTGGGTTCTTCTTTTAGTTGCGGAGCAGTTTCTTCCTTCACCGGTTCAGCATAAATGACAGAAGGCTTTTGTAAAAATCCACCCGCTGGTTTTACATCAGTTGTTTTTTCTGCAATGGGCATTTCTGTTTTTGCAATGATGGGCTTGCCCAGAAACTCCGCTTCTTTCATCACCACTTCTTCTTTCTTTTCTTCCACCTTTGACAATACCACTTCCACCGTTTTTGTTTCTGCCACAGGTATTACTGCGGGTTCCAGTACAAAATCAATACGTGCTGTTTCAACAACAGGTTGCTGCTGCACTTCAATAACAGGAGTTGAAATAATTTCTTCCACTATCACCGGAGCAATCGGGTCTTTTACTTCTTCTTTAAACAATACCGGTTGTACAGTTTCTTTTTTTATTTCGGGCTCACCCAATACCAAAACAATTTTTTCATCTTTTGATTTGGGTTCTTCTTTTATTTCCGGTTTTTTATCAAACGGATTTTTTTGTTCAAAACCTGTTGCAATCAATGTGATGCCGATTTCATTGCCCAATGCAGGATCGTATCCCAACCCAAGAATCACATCTGTATCTTCTCCCGCCTGGCTCAGCAAATGGTTTTGAATCACTTCCACTTCATCCATGGTAAATTCATGATCACCTTCTGCACTGTTGATGTTAATGAGTATCCATTTGGCGCCACGTATATCATTGTCATTAAGCAATGGCGAATTCAATGCCTGCTCAATAGCCATCTGTGCACGGTTTTCACCACTGGCGCTTGCATTACCCAAAATAGCAACACCGCCATTTTTCATAACGGTGCATACATCCGCAAAGTCAACATTAATTTGACCGGTACTGTTGATGACATCCGTAATACATTTTGCAGCAGTTGCCAATACATTATCAGCTTTTGAAAACGCTTCTTTCATTTTTAAATTTCCAAACTGATGACGCAGTTTATCATTACTGATCACCAGCAATGTATCCACATAATCTTTCAGCTTGTTAATTCCTTCTTCAGCCTGTGCAATGCGTTTTTTTCCTTCATAACCAAAAGGTGTGGTAACAATACCCACTGTAAGAATGCCAAGGTCTTTACAAATTTTTGCAATGATGGGAGCGCCACCGGTGCCGGTGCCACCGCCCATACCGGCAGTAATAAATGCCATCTTGGTATTTACTTCCAGTATGCGTTTAATTTCTTCCAGACTTTCTTCAGTAGCCTGTCTTCCAATTTCAGGATTGGCGCCTGCACCGAGACCTTGTGTTAAATGCGGACCCAGTTGCACTTTGTTCGGCACCATGCTCAATGAAATGGCCTGTGCATCTGTATTGCAGATGATGAAGTTTACACCTTCTTTAATTTGAGAATGCATGTGATTCACTGCATTGCTTCCGCCACCACCCACACCAATTACTTTGATGATGGATGATTTTTCCTTTGGCAAATCAAAATGTATCATAATGTTCGTTTAAGAGCGGCCCCCTCTAACTCCCCCCGAGGGGGAGGATTCGGCCACCGATTATTCAATGGGTTTGTAAGTTTTAAAAGAGCTTTTCAAGTCTCCCCTTGGGGGAGATTTAGAGGGGCTAGAACTTTTTATCTTCTTCTTCATGAAACAAATCAATCAATCCGTCTTTAATACTGTCCATAAAGCCTTTCAGGTTTTTGCGTTTTTTAATACGCACTTCATGTGTATTGGTTAACTCATCATAGTTGGTTACTACTTCTGCAGCAGGCTCTTCTTTTATTTCCACACCTTTCAACTTGTTCTGTGTGTTTTCATATACGTTGTAACCTTTTAAGATTAAACCGATACAGGTTGAATACATGGGCTTTGCCAGTTCATCAATATGGCCTGACGCCAAATGCTCATTGGGAAAACCGATGCGTGCATTTAATCCAGTGACATATTCTGTTAACTGAATGAGATGTTTCAGTTGTGAACCGCCACCTGTTAATACAATACCACCATTGAGCAAACGGTTATCTAAACCAACTTGTTTGAGATGATAAGCTACAAAATCCATGATCTCACTCATGCGTGCCTGTATAATGTTGGCGAGATTTTTAACTGAAATTTCTTTGGGTTGCATACCACGAATGCCGGGTATGGTAATGAACGCATTGGACTTTGCTTCATCTGCCAATGCACTGCCAAACTGCACTTTCATTTGCTCTGCCTGTGTGCGCAACACACCGAGCCCCATCTTAATATCATTGGTAATATTTTCACCACCAAAAGGAATTACTGCTGTATGTTTTAAAATACCTTCATAAAAAACTGCAAGATCAGTTGTGCCACCACCAATGTCAACAATGGCAACACCTGCTTCCAAATCATGTTCGCACATAACAGCAGCAGCAGAGGCCAGTGGCTGCAGTACGAGGTCTTTTACTTTCAAATTACTTTTCTCCACGCTGCGGTTGATATTGCGGATTGCATTTTTATCACCGGTGATGATGTGGAAATTAGCGCCCACTTTTACACCGCTGTAACCAATGGGATTGGGAATGTTTTGAAAATTATCAACGGTAAACTCCTGGGGAATCACATCAATGATCTGATCGCCGGCAGGAATGTACGTTTTGTACTGATCGCCAATGAGCTGATCAATTTCTTTCTGTGAAATTTCTTCATCCGTCATCTGGCGCACAATATCACCACGTGTTTGCAGTGATTTAATGTGATGCCCTGCAATGCCCACATACACTTCACTGATTTCCAAATTGGGATTGCTGGCATAACAGTTTTGCAATGCCTGTTCAATAGCTTTGATGGTTTGATCAATATTGAGCACCATACCATGCTGCACACCATTGGAGTTGGCCCGGCCAAAGCCGAGGATTTCCAATTTGCCGAATTCATTTTTACGGCCGGCGATAGCTGCAATCTTGGTGGTACCAATGTCTAAACCAACAATGATGGGGTTGTTGTTTACGGTAGTTGTTCCGTTTGGTGATTCCGATGTCATAGTTGTATTGAGTTTTAGTTGTGTGTTGAAAAATGTTTATTGTTTATGTTGTTGTTTGTTTGTTGTCAGCCCCACTCTCTTATCTCGCTCCCAGGGAGAGAGACGGTGCCAAGTAACTATTCCAAACTATTGATCTAACATTTCGTCTGTTGTTCTGCATTCATCATCCTCTGTTTAACTCTCTTAGTAAGGTGTCTGACGTCTGCGACGTTCTGACATTTTTTTGTTACCAGCTTTTAAATCTTTATTCATCGTCTGTTGTCTTCGCTTCTTCCAGTGGAAGAAGGGCTCACTTGTACGTTCTGTAATTCTATTCGGCAACCCACCCCTTTCAGTCATCTTTATTGTTTGAGCCTCTGCCGCCCCCGTCCGAACGGTTCAGCCGGGCGGGCCTCCCGGGAGGGGATAATCATCTTTACTTTTTTAATTTTTCATTTGTCTTTCTTTTTGGGTTCTTCTCATTTGAATTTTGGTTTTTTTTATTCATAGGGGTTGGCTCTCTTATAGTTTCTACTTTTTTATTTCTCTCAAGGAGAGAATCTGTTCTGTTTCTTTTCCAAACCATTTCTCTAACACTTCATCTTTACTTCTTTGCCTTTCACATTTCAAAGAGCCTGCCTTTATTTAATAATTTCTGAAAAGCCGGCCCGTGTGCTCCTGCAAGTCCCCCTGGGGGATTCAGGGGCTGTTCTTCTTCATCACTGCCTTTGGCTGCTTCACTGTTTGTTTCTTTACTTCATTCAAAACATTCTCTTCTTCATTTTTTGCTGTTGTTGGTTTTGGTTCTGGTTTTTTTACAGGTGTTTGGTTCTTCAGAGAAATTGGATTTACGTTGGATTGTGGTTTCAGAGGTACGGATGCTGGTTTTTGGGTAATGGTTTTAGAGGTAATGGAAACACCTGAATCTTTTTTAATCATTGCCATTGATGTATCTCTTGCCAATTGCAAACTGTCAATAACATTGTTGATGCGGATGCTGTCGTTGGATGCCACTTTAAAACTTTTGAACAAACTGGCGCTGTCTCTTCTTACTGCCACGAGTTGTTTATCAAAACGAACATCTAATGAACTGTAATAATTCCACCCTGTTTTATTCATGATCTGTTTATAGAACAGTAATAACCTGCTGAACTTTGCATCCACCCTGGTGCCATCACCAAAGGCAATGGTGTGTTTGCCCAGCTTGGGAATCATTTCCATTTCATAGTTACTGATATTCACCTGGTCAATCTGCGCCATCCAGAAATCATGTTTCAATAAATAAGTTCCCACTTCTTTTACCTGTTGCAGCAACACACTGTCTTTCCCCGTCAATGGTTTGGTAATAGTGGGAAAAGATGTAAACACGGGCACTCTTGCAATCTGATCATTGGTGGTGGGCAATTGCTCACCCATATCATCCACATAAAATGTTTCACCGCTTATTGCAAACACTCTTGCCACAGGTTTCCGTTCGGTAATATCAACATGCAGCACATCATTATTATCAAAGAACAGTTCTGCATTACGGATCCATAAATTCTTTTTCAGCAATTGCTCCAGTTGGTTCAGATCAAATGTTTTAATCAACTGGCCTTTCAAGCTTTCCGGCGCACCACCTGAGATGGTGTTGAGAATATTTTTTTCGCTGATGTACTGCACACCATCCACACTTTTTACATTCACCACTACCTCTTTGCAAACTTTTGCTTCCTGCTGACGGGTGGCGGCAATTAATAATACTACTGCACCCGCAGCCATTAATGACCACAGTGAAGTGATGAAAATTCGTTTTAGTATTTTTTTGTTTGCTGCCATGGCCCCCGGCCCCCTGTAGTCCCCCAAAGGGGGACGTTGAGCCTCCGGTTATTTAGTTTTTACTGTTTGTATTTAAGATCATTTCTTTTAGTTCGTTTAACATTGCATCAATATCTCCGGCGCCTGCGGTGATGAACACAGCCCCCTGTAATCCCCCAAAGGGGGATGTTTGCCCTCCGCTGCTTTTGACATACTCTTTCAATTCATCTTTACTCATCACTTGCTTATTCTTCAATTTCATTTTATTCAAAATCATTTCACTGCTCACACCTTCTATAGGCAACTCCCTTGCAGGATAGATGGGCAGGAGAATTACTTCATCAGCCATGTCCAGCACTTCAGCAAAACCATCTGCCAGGTCTCTTGTTCTTGTAAACAAATGCGGCTGAAATACAAGAACCAACTTCTGTTTTTCAAACAAACTCCTTGCACCACTTATCAATGCTCTCAGTTCTTCCGGATGATGTGCGTAGTCATCAACAAAAACCGGCCCCCTCCCAACCTCCCCCCGTGGGGGAGGAGCAATAATGTACTCAAATCTTCTTTTCACTCCTTTAAAGTCAGCAACGGCCTTTTTTATTTTATCATCATCAATGTTTAAAATGTGTGCTACTGTAATGGCAGCAAGAGCATTCTCCACATTGTGCAAACCGCCAATTTTTAAATTCACATCTTTGAGCAACCAGTCTTTCATCACCACATCAAACCAATAGGTTCCGTTTTCTACTTTCAGGTTGGTAGTATGTACATCAGCATTTACATCTTTTAAATGATAGGTGATGTGATGATCAGCCACCAAATCAGCAGTTCGTTTCAAACCATATTTGCTGATGAGCCATCCACCGGTTTTTATTTTTCGTGTAAACTCAATGAATGCTTCTTCCATTGCTTCAGCTGTTCCGTAGATATCTAAGTGATCAGCATCCATTGCAGTTATCACCGCTATATCCGGACTCAACTTGTGAAAAGAACGGTCGTACTCATCTGCTTCCACCACACATACATTGTTATCACTGCTCCCGGCTGAAGACGGGGTCTGCGACCAAAAGTTGGTGTTGTAGTTCACTGCAATACCTCCGAGAAAAGCATTGCATCCATAACCACTATGCCGCAGCAAATGACCTGTAATGGTGCTGATGGTTGTTTTACCATGCGTGCCTGCCACACAGATATTCAAAGAACTTTGTGTTATAATCTGCAACACATCACTCCGCTTTACTACGTTGTATCCATTCTGCAGATAGTACTGATACTCTTTATGTTCCTTTGGGATGGCAGGTGTATAAACTACCAACTGCACATCTTTCGGAATCATTTCCACATCTTCTTTATGATGAACTTTTATTCCTTCTGCTTCTAATTGTGATGTAAGCGGTGTAACTGTTTTATCATAACCGCTTACTTTCACTCCTTTTTCATTGAAGAAACGGGCAATGGCGCTCATGCCAATTCCGCCGATTCCAATGAAGTACACACTCTTTATATCTTTCAACTCAATCATTTAGTTCACGAGGTCTGACGCCCTCGTCTGACCGATTCATTTTTCTTCTTTCAATCCCGTCAGACGAGGGCGTCAGACGGGGCGTGCTTCTTTCATTTAGTTAATCAACTTTAATACTTCGGTTGCCACTTTCACATCCGCATCACTTACACCCAGTGGTTTTATGTTTTGTTTGAACTCATTTTGTTTTACTTCATCCTTTGCCAGAGCGATGATGGTGCTTACTAATTGTTCTTTTGCTTCACCATCTTTCACCATCAATGCTGCATTTTTATTTACCAAATGCTGAGCGTTTACTGTTTGATGATCTTCTGCTGCATACGGATAAGGAACAAACACTGCAGGTTTTGCCACCAAACAAATCTCAGCAATGGCCATAGCGCCTGCTCTTGAAATAATTACATCCGCTGCTGCATAAGCGTTTTCCATTTGTGTGATAAAATCATTTGCCCACACATTGCTTCTTCCTTCACTTCTTGTTTTGCCCTGTGCTGCATAGGGTTTGCCTGTTTGCCAGATGAGTTGCAGGTTGTTTTTTTCAAATTGATCCATACCTGCATCAATCGCTTCATTCATACTTTTGGCGCCAAGACTTCCGCCAACAACCAATACTGTTTTTTTATCTGCATTCAATCCAAAGAACTTCAAACCTTCTTCTCTTGTAACAGTTGATTGTGCAATGGCTGAACGAACAGGGTTGCCGGTAATCATTAATTTCTCTTTCGGAAAAAATTTTTCCATGCCTTCTGTTGCAACAAAAATTTTAGTTGCCTTTTTTCCCAGCAGTATGTTGGATTTACCTGCAAACGAATTGCTTTCATGAATGAACGTGGCAATACCCCTGCTTTGTGCAAACCGTAACACCGGAAAGCTGGAATAACCTCCCACTCCTATCACGGCATCGGGCCTGAACTCATTCATGATTCGTCTCACCTGTAAAAAACTCTTTACCAGCTTTAACGGCAAACCGATGTTTTTTATCAAAGAACTTCTGTTAAAACCTGCGATATCCAGCCCTTTTATTTCATAACCCGCCTGCGGCACTTTTTCCATTTCCATTTTTCCTTTTGCACCCACAAATAAAATCTGTGCATCTGGTTTTATTTTTTTGATAGCATTGGCAATAGCAATGGCGGGAAAAATATGTCCGCCAGTACCGCCACCTGCTAAAATAATACGCTCATGCCCCCATCCCCTAAAGGGGGGTGAGGTAGCAGTATCACTTTTTGAACGTTCATCAATGCTCATATTTTTTGTTTGCTCAACTCTTAGTTAATGTTTGTACTGGTGAATCGTATTCAGGCAGTACCGCCGGTGAATCGGGGTGCTGCCAACAAAGCTGAATAGAATTGATGCAGCACAAGAGTGCGACGCAACAGAAGTTCAATAGCAGTACATCTGCTGGTAACACAATTATTAAAAAGAACTTCTTTGAAGCATCTTGCTTCATTTCATTACGCCACTGCTTCTTTTATTTTTTCAGTTGAGCCTTCCACTCGCTCTGCATTTCTTGCCACACTCAGAATAATTCCGATGGCCAGACAAGTAAACAGAAAACTGCTTCCTCCCATACTCACCAACGGAAGTGTTACACCTGTTACAGGAAACAATCCCACATTCACCGCCATATTCGTCATGGCCTGTATCACCAATGTAAAACTCAATGCCAGCGCTAAGAATGCACCAAATGCATACGGGCATTTTCTGAATATGATGATACTTCGAAACAGAAACACCATGTAAATAAAAATGATAAAGGCGCCGCCCAGCAATCCATATTCTTCTATGATGATGGCATAGATATAATCAGAATAAGGATGCGGTAAAAAATTTCGTTGCTCACTGTTGCCGGGACCCAATCCCAACCATCCGCCTTTTGCAACAGCAATCTTTGCCTGCTGTACCTGGTAGGGCGATTCATCTCCTTTTGCATATATGAAATCCTGCACACGTTTGATCCATGTGGGTATCCGTCCGGCAGATAAGAGTGCAGGCAGTTCTTTTGTTTTTCCTTCTTCTTTATCATAGTAATGCGATGCAATACCAATTAATATAAACACAGGTATAAGAACCGCAGCGGCAACCAATGCAATATGTTTGAAACTTACACGGCCAATAAACAATAACAGCATACTTGTAGCGCCGGTAAGTAATGCAGTTGAAAGATTGGCAGGCGCTATTAAGCCGCAAATGATGACAACGGGAATCATGAGCGGAATAAATCCTTTTTTGAAATCTTTGATGACGTCCTGCTTCTTTGCCAGCAATCTTGACAGGTACATGAACAAGGCCAGCTTTGCAATATCAGATGTTTGAACTGTTAATTCAATGATGGGCAGTTTGATCCACCTGCTGCCTTCATTGATTTTTGCGCCAAAGAAATATGTGTAGATCAACAACGGAATACAAACTAAAAAGAGAATGCGTGCCACTTTTGAATAAATGGTATAGTTCACCAAATGTGCAAAGTAAACAACCGATAATCCTATTACAATAAATACGATTTGCTTGAAGAGGTAAATCATATTATTGCCTTTGTACATTTTATACGCCAGCGAATTGGTGGCGCTGTACACCACCAGCATGCTCACTAATGATAATACAATCACCAATGCCCATATTACTTTATCGCCACGGGTTTTTTCCTGCAGACCTGCTGGTGAAAATTTGGATGTTATGCTGGTGAATTGATTCACTTGTATTTGTTAGGTCTGACGCCCACGTCTGACCGATTTTGTTTTGTTATTTTATCCCGTCAGACGGGGCTTCCTAAATTTATTCTTATCTATTTATCCCGTCAGACGGGGCTTCATAAATTTATTCTTATCTATTTATCCCGTCAGACGGGGCTTC
>JAIEQM010000048.1 GCA_019747705.1 Chitinophagaceae bacterium
AAAATGTGCACTAAAAACTGATTTTACAAAAAACACAAAATAAGTGTGGATAACCTGCCTTGTTTTTTAAAATTTTTAAAAAATCAGTTTTTAAGAGGCTGAATAGTTACTTAATTTGTAATTTATGCTGATATTTTTGTAAAAAATAAAAACGAATATTAGCTGGTTATCTCAATCGGGAACAGGGACAAAAGTTGTTTCATTTGCAAATTAGTTCATTAGCCATCTGCACATTCTACACCCTTGGCTTCCACGGAATTTCTTCAATACCTAAATTATAACCGGTGTAACGGGCCAGCACAAACAAATAATCACTTAAGCGGTTGATGTATTTAATCACCAGAGGTTCTACAAACATCCCTTCCTGCTGCATGTGCACACATAAACGTTCGCACCGGCGGCATACGCAGCGGGCTACATGCATGGTGCTCACACTTACATGACCACCAGGCAGTATAAAAAATTTCATCGGCGGAATGGTTTCATGCATTTTATCCATTTCTTTTTCTAAAAGAGCAACATCTGTTTCTTTTAAATCAGGAATTTTCATTTTGGGTTCTTTATCCGGGTCGCAGGCGAGGGAGGAACCAATGGTAAACAAACGATCCTGTATTTCTTTTAATACGGCTTTGGTATGCACATCAGCCACATGATCATTTACCAAACCAATATAAGAGTTGAGTTCGTCAACCGTGCCGTAGGTTTCAATACGTATATGGCTTTTGGGAACTTTTGTTCCGCCAATTAAACTTGTTTTGCCGAGATCGCCTGTTTTGGTATAAATTTTTGCCATGATGTTTATAAATTCCAAATTCTAAAATACAAGAACCAAATTTCAAAATACAAGAACCAAAAAACAAAACTAAAGAGATTGCTTTTTCAAGTAAACAAACACAATTCAAATGGAATTGTTCAAAAAAAGAATTGAACGATGATGAGGTTGTGATGAAATAATGATTGGATGGAGCAGGGGCAATGTCATTAATTTAAGCGTCCGTCATTTCGACGTAAGGAGAAATCTCCCAAGCTTCAAGCTTAACAAATTTTGTGAGACCTCTCCCTGCGGTGGAGGTGACGCTTAACTTAATGACATTGTGCAACCGGATTTGTTGAAGAAAGTTATGGGTTACAGTGATGTTTCGTTTAATTGTTATGTTGCATTAGAGGGCATTGATGCCATGAAATACTGAACCCTGAAACGAGCGTGGCAAGGGACGATGCCACGAAGCAGAAAAGCCGGTATCACACCATTGCCTTTTCTCTTATTTTATCGCTTTCAATTACACCATCTCTCAAACGCACCACACGCTGTGCATAGGCGGCAATATCTTCTTCGTGTGTTACCAGCACCACCGTATTACCCAGCTTATGAATTTCAGTAATGAGGTTCATAATTTCAACAGAGGTTTTGGAATCCAGGTTGCCGGTAGGTTCATCAGCCAGAATGATGGAAGGATTATTTACCAGTGCACGTGCAATGGCCACACGCTGTATTTGTCCGCCGCTCAGTTCATTTGATTTGTGGTGCGAGCGGTCATCAAGGCTCACTTTTCCAAGCATTTCAAGTGCACGTTCATTGCGTTCTTTTTTAGGAACACCGGCATAAATTAATGGCAGCGCTACATTTTCCAGTGCACTTAAGCGTGGTAACAGATTAAACTGCTGAAACACGAATCCGATTTCCTGGTTGCGTATTTCTGCAAGATCATTATCATCCAGCTTGCTCACATCTTTTCCGTTGAGGATGTATTTGCCGCTGGTGAGTGTATCCAAACAACCGAGGATATTCATTAATGTACTTTTTCCTGAACCGGACGGGCCCATGAGCGCTACAAATTCATTGGTTTGAATATCAAGATTGATCCCTTTTAATACCGGCAGTTCCTGCTTGCCGAGATAATAACTTTTACGAAGATCTCTTAGTTGAATAACCGCACTCATGATGAATTATTTTTTAATCACTTTTGGTACAAGAAAAAAGTTGTCGTCTTTCAGTTGGGCATTTTGCAATGCTTCATTGTGGGTAATGGGGTGATGCACTTCATCAGCCCGCAGTTTGTTGATTTCTGTGGTCATGTGCATAAGCGGTTCAATACCCGTAGTATCCAGTTCCTGCAGTTTTTCAATAAACCCGATGAGTTGCTGCATATCGCTGCGCAGGCTTTCCTTTTGCTCCGGCTCAATTTTAAGCCGGGCAAGGGTGCTGAGTTTATCAATGAGTTCATTGGTTACTTCCATTGGACAAATATAGTTTTTTAAAAGTGATGTTCGAGGCTTTGTTGTGGTTGGTTCTAATGCTTGAAATACGGCAGGCTTCACTGTTTATTGAATCAATCATGTGGCTGAAAAATTTCAACTTTTTATTTCTAAAAGTGGAAACAAAACACGTATGAATTAGTTGTTATCTTACTCAATTCGGGCTGTGAAAAGCAATCTTCCCCCCCGGGGGGAATTATAGGGGGCTTTCTTTATCTTCGCCGCCTCACAATCCGGCAATAATGAGTAAGGGTAAAGAAATAGTAATGAGCGGCATCCGGCCCACGGGGTATTTGCACTTGGGTAATTATTTTGGCGCCATGCGTAACTATGTAAAAATGCAGGATGAATATGAATGTTATTTTATGGTGGCTGATTTGCATAGCCTCACCACACATCCTGATACGAAAGAGCTGAGAGAAAATGTAAAGCGGGTGTTTGCTGAAAATATTGCCTGTGGTTTGGATCCGGATAAAGTTGCCTTGTATTGCCAGAGCCATGTGCCTGAAACAACCGAACTGTACCTGTACCTTAACATGCTGGCTTATAAAGGTGAACTGGAAAAAACCGCTACGTTTAAAGATAAAGTGCGGCAGCAACCGGATAATGCCAATGCAGGGTTACTTACTTACCCGGTTTTGCAAACAGCCGATATTATTATTCACCGTGCACAATATGTTCCCGTGGGTAAAGACCAGGAGCAGCACCTGGAAATGGCCAGGAATTTTGTAAACCGTTTCAACCATCGTTATGGTGTAGTATTTCCGGAGCCTTTTGCTTTTAATTTTGGCGGCGAACTGGTAAAAGTTCCATCATTGGATGGAACGGGTAAAATGAGTAAGAGTGAAAACCAGAATGCCACTATTTATCTGGCTGACAGTGATGAACTGATCAGGAAAAAAATTATGAAAGCAAAAACTGACCAGGGGCCGACAGAACCCAATTCAGTAAAGCCGGATTATATTGAAAACCTTTTTCAGCTAATGCGATTGGTGAGTGATGCAGCTACAGTTGAAAAATTTGAAACTGATTTTAACCAGTGTTCCATTCGCTATGGCGATATGAAAAAGCAGTTGGGTGAAGATATGGTGAGGTTTGTGGCGCCCATCCGTGAAAAAGCGGCAGCCATTCAGCAGGATGAAGCCTATCTTCAAAAGCTGATGAAACAGGGCGCTGCAAAAGCAAATGCAAGCGCTGCGGCAACCATGAAACTGGTAAGAGAGGCAATGGGGCTGAATTATTTTGCCCCCAACCCCTGAAGGGGAGCAAAAAAAATATATCTTAGTTTTAATTGTATTATAAGTTCATTCAATAATTGTAAACTGAAAATATTCCCCTTTAGGGGGCAGGGGCATTATGGCAAAAAGTAAAAAACCAAAACATGTGGCAATTGCCGGTAACATTGGCGCCGGTAAAACAACGTTAACGGAGATGCTGAGCAAGCATTACAAATGGATTCCGCAGTTTGAAGATGTGGATCATAATCCCTACCTCAACGATTTTTATGAAAATATGCCCCGCTGGAGTTTCAATCTTCAAATTTACTTTTTGAACAACCGCCTCAACCAGGTGCTGGATATACAGCGTGGTACCGAAACGGTGATACAGGACAGAACTATTTTTGAAGATGCTCACATCTTTGCCCCCAACCTGTACGATATGGGTTTGATGGGCAAGCGTGATTTTGATAATTACTTTTCGTTCTTTTCTACTTTAAAAACAATGGTAAGTCCGCCGGATTTGCTGATTTATCTCAAAGCATCCGTACCCACACTGGTAGCACAAATTCAAAAGCGGGGAAGGGATTATGAAGAAAATATACGTTTAGATTATTTGAAAAAGCTGAATGAGTATTACAATAAATGGATTGATAATTACAAAGAAGGCAGCCTCTTGATTATTGATGTGGACAATAACAAGTTTGCTGAAAACGAAGAGCACTTTGGTGAGATCATTAATAAGATTGACTCTCAGTTGTACGGATTGTTTTGATAATGAGCGTTTTTTATAAATAAACCCCATCAGGAATGATGGGGTTTTCTTGTTCTTAGCAAACAATCGATTACGACCACTTACACTTACGTGTAGCTATTTTAAAAACTCATGTTGATTATAGCAAGGGTTATGAGCTGCCGGAATTTTTCCGGCTTCTTTTCTTCCGGCTTCTTTCTGTTAAATATTCAGAAGCGTATCAAATGTAAAATTTCAACAATAATAACCAAATCTTTGTTTTTAATGGCTATTGAAAATTATTACAGAAACTAACCAAAAGCTTGAATTTTTTTTAATAAACAGACTGAATGAACAGATTATTTTCAGAATTGATGAAAATTTTGTGAACGAGTTATAAATCTTAAATCAACATCTGTTAGTTTTTCACACTGGTGTAAAACCTCAAACTATTTTGGAAAGGGCAGTGGGTTCATCTTATTTTGCAGCATAAAGTACTTGCAATGAAATATCAGCCGCTCAATCCCCAAATTTTCATCCATAACCGGGAACGTTTTGTAAAAGCCATGCTTCCCAATTCCATCGCCATTTTTGTGAGTAATGATGAATGGCCTTCCAATGGTGATGCATTGCATGCTTTCAAACAAAACAGCGATCTGTTCTGGCTGAGTGGTGTTACACAGGAGGACAGTAGGGTGATTTTATTTCCGGATAACCCTGATCCCAAATACCGTGAAGTGCTGGTACTGGTTCGCCCCAATGAATTAAAAGAGAAATGGGATGGCAAGCGGCTGCGTGCCAATGAAGCAAAAGAAATGAGCGGTATGGCTACTGTGGTTTGGCTCGATAGCCTGGATGCATTACTTCAGCAATGGATTCATTTAGCTGATCATATTTATCTCGACAGTAATGAAAACGACCGCAAAGCATCGCTCCTCCGCTCACATGAGTATCGTTTTATTGATGAAATGAAAAGCCGGTATCCATTACACAGCTATCAGCGTGCTGCAAAAATTATGAAAGAGTTGCGTGGTATTAAAACGGCTGAAGAAGTGGAGGTGATGCAAAAAGCCATTGATATTACGGAGAATACATTTCGCCGTTTATTACAGTTTATCAAACCAGGTGTGATGGAGTATGAAATTGAAGCGGAGATATTTCATTCTTTTCTCAGTCAGCGTGCAACAGGTCCGGCTTATGGCAGTATCATTGCCAGTGGCGACCGTGCAAGAACATTGCACTATGTAAGTAACAATCAGGAATGTAAAGAAGGAGAACTCATCTTAATGGACTTTGGCGCAGAGTATGGCGGCTATTGTGCTGATCTTACACGAACCGTTCCTGTGAGCGGCAAATTTACCCGCCGGCAAAAAACAGTGTACAATGCCTGCTTGCATCTGCATAATTATGCCAGGAGTTTATTAAAACCCGGTATTACCATTGTTGATTATACTGATAAAGTGGGAGAGGAAGCCACACAACAGTTTTTGAAAATTGGTTTGCTCAAAAAAACAGATGTAAAAAATGAAGACCCGGAGAACAGGGCCTACCGTAAATATTTATACCACGGCATTTCGCATCATTTGGGTGTGGATGTACATGATTTGGGAACAAGAACGTCACCCATCAAAGCAGGAATGGTATTTACTGCAGAGCCGGGTATTTATATTGAAGAAGAACAAATGGGCATCCGCATTGAAAACAACCTTTGGATTACAAGAAATGGGAATAAAGATTTGATGAAGAATATTCCGATTACAGTGGAGGAGATTGAAGCGTTGATGAAGAAGTAAGAAAGTCCATGGACGACAGTCGATAGTCGACGGCAGAGCTTTATAATTTGTAATTCTTAATTTCTTATGGCCTTTAAGTTTGAAAATTTGAAAGTATGGCAACAATCTTTAGAGCTGACAGATGTAGTTGAGTTGCTGGTAAAATCATTTCCTCAACATGAACTGTATTCTTTAGCAAGCCAGATGCGCAGAGCGGCCAATTCAGTTTCTTTGAATATTGTTGAAGGCTCAACCAGTTTGTCAAATGCCGAGTTCAGAAGATTCTTACAAATAGCCAATCGTTCCGCACTGGAAGTTGTTGGTTGTTTATTTTTGGCAAAACGAAGAGCTTATATTGATGAAGAACGGTTTTCACAACTTTATTACCAAATTGAGATCTTAGTAAAAATGATACAGGCGCTTATAAATTCTCTAAATGACTAAACTATAAACATCCGGCTGTTGACCATCGACAGTCGACCATGGACAAATATGAAACAAATCCCCAACCTCTTTACATTATTAAACTTAATATTCGGCTGCATTGCCATCATTCTCATTCTGCAACCGGATGAAAACATTGCTGTATTGCAGGATGGAAATTTAATGATCAGCCTTCCGGAGAAAATCACTTACGCTTCCTTTTTCATTTTTGCAGCAGGCGTTGTTGATTTTTTAGATGGCTTTGTGGCAAGAATGATGAAAGCATCATCTGAAATGGGCAAGCAATTAGATTCATTAAGTGATGCAGTAACGTTTGGCGTGGCGCCCGCCCTGATCATGTACCAGCTGCTGCGCATGAGCTATTTAAAAGAAGAATCTGCTTTCGGCACGTCCATTTTTTTATTACTGCCTGCTTTACTCATTGCCTGCTGTGCCGTATGGCGCTTGGCAAAATTTAATATTGATGCAAGGCAGAGCACCACTTTTTTTGGTGTGCCTACTCCCATTACTGCGTTTGTAGCAGCCTCTCTGCCATTAATTGTTTGGTTTAACCAGTGGAATCTTGCAGAGCTGCTGATTAATAAATGGATACTCTATCTCATAACACTTGTATTAAGTGTAATGATGGTGGCCGGTGTACCCATTATGAGCTTAAAGTTTAAAGATTACAGTTTCAAAAACAATCAACCCAAATTTATTTTAGTAATTGCGGCCATTTTGCTGGCAATTGTTTTTCAATGGGCCGCCATTCCGCTGATTTATGTAGTGTATGTTGTTTTATCTTTGCTGCTTCGTAAAAAAATCTAATACAATTTTTATGACTTATACAGTTCAGGTTAAAGTAATGCCGTTAAAAGATTTGCTGGATCCGCAGGGAAAAGCAGTAATGGGCGGATTGAGCAATCTCGGTTTAAATGGTGTGAGTGATGTACGCATCGGTAAAAACATTACCATGCAAATTGATGCTGCCACCAGCGATGCTGCCAAAGCCATTGCAGAAGAAGCCGCTAAAAAATTATTGGCTAATCCTGTAATGGAGCAGTTTGAAATAACTGTGAATTAAAATCACGATGTAAGAGATAGGAGGTAAGATGTAAGAATCGTTCACCTTCGTACTTCGTACTTCGTACTTCTTACCTCGTACCTCATACTTCTTACCTCATACTTCTTACCTCGTACTTCCGCAAATGCTCTACATCATTCCCACTCCCATCGGTAATTTAAAAGACATCACACTCCGTGCTCTGGAAGTGTTGAAAGAAGTGGATTTGATTTTGGCTGAAGACACACGTACCACTTCTGTATTGCTGAATCATTATCAAATTGAAAAACCCATTACGCCCAATCATCAGCACAACGAACATAAAATTCTGCAGCATTTAATTGATCAGCTGAAAGCAGGAAAGAAGATGGCGCTGCTTACTGATGCAGGAACTCCCGGCATCAGTGATCCCGGCTTTTTATTAATAAGGGAATGCATTAAGAATGAAATAACTGTTGATACATTGCCTGGCGCCACGGCATTTGTACCTGCGCTTGTAAACAGCGGACTGCCCAGTAATCGTTTTTGCTTTGAAGGCTTTTTGCCATTAAAAAAAGGAAGACAAACACTGCTTAAACAACTGGCATCAGAAGAACGTACCATGATTTTTTATGAATCTCCCTTCAGGCTTGTAAAAACATTGCATGAGTTAATGCAGTATTTTGGCGAAGACCGTTTATGCTCCGTGGCACGTGAACTCACCAAGAAGTTTGAAGAAAATAAAAGAGGCACACTCAAAGAAGTGCATGATTATTTTTTACAAAAAGCTGTTAAAGGTGAAATTGTGATTGTGGTGGATGGCAAAGCTTCCTGATAATGCAGTTACCTTTATTTAAAATTCCTTACTGTGAGCAAATTCATTCTTCTCCCATTTGTACTTCTCTCCTTTAAAATTTCCAGTGCACAATTATTTAAAGTGCCTGATATGGTAAAGCAGGTGTTTGATAAACAATACCCTGATGCAAAAGAAGTGGACTGGAAAGGCGGTGTTGATAATCACACCGTGCAGTTCCGTTTAGCCGAAAAAAAATACAAAGCCAGTTATACTTCTTCCGGTTCCTGGAATTATACTGAAACCAATGTGGCGCTGGACAGTTTGCCCAAATCTGTGCAGCAGAGTTTTGGTATTTCAAAATATAACAGCTGGCCGGTAAAAGAATGTATTGAAGTGGTAAAGCCAGGGGCCGAAGCCAATGAATATAAAATTATTGTTCAAAAATCGGCGATTAATAAACGGGTGCTTGTGTTTGATGCCAAGGGCCGGTTGTATGAAGAGCTCAGAAGTTTATAGAACAAAAACGGATTGGGCTTACCAATCCGTTTTTATTAATTAATGAAAAATTATTTCTTTTTAGGCAGGTGTACCTGCAACCCAACATTTACAGGAACATACCACCTGTTATACTCACTTGTATAGGTATAACCTGTACCTGTTGAAGGTTTGTACTCATAATCTGTTTTACTGCTTCCGTAACTAAAACCAATAGCGCCGTAAAAACCTACATAATCACTGATGAAATGTTCATACCCAAAACTGGCGCCTGCATTCCAGTCGCCTTTGGGTTTGGTAGTTGTTTTACTGCTGCTTCCCGTGCTGCTGGTATTTTTGCTGGTTCCTCCATAAATACCATACTGGGCATTGGCTTGTACAAATGGCATTCCTTTAGCGCTGCCTCCAAAATAAAGACGAGCATAAGGGCTGAGGTAAAAAGATGGCTGATTGTAAGTATTTTCACTGGTAATAGATGAGCCTGTATTACTGCTTTTACTTTTACCGGTATAAAAACTAACACTTACGCCACCACCTATAGCGAGTTTATCCTGCACAAACCAGGCAATTGAAGGATATACACTAAGGTTGAAATTATTTCCATCACTTGTATAAACAGTTGGCGTATTGCTATATGAAGTTTTGCTCACACTGTTGGTATAACTAAGCCCGCCAAATCCAACGCCGATAAGTTTAGCGCCTTTTGCAACACTTAATGGCGCTCTCACCTGGGCGATTGAAGCCGTAGTTGCTGTAATAAGAACAGCAAAAAATAGAATCTTTTTCATGATTTTTGTTTTTTGATTAGTGCGAAGGAACTGTTTTTTTTTGTTTTATGTAATGACCACAATCAGGTAATTCACCCTTTATGCGGAGGTGTGCATAAGTATAAGTGTATTAAAGGCTTGGGCTTACAGGAACACAGCTATTTCTCCAAGGTTTTTTCTTTTCAAATCGGGCACCCAGCATTCATCAGCGGCATATCCCACAGGAATTAACAGAAAAGGCTTTTCGTTCTCCGGCCGCTTCAATACCTTACTCAAAAAATTCATGGGGCTGGGGGTATGGGTTAATGCAATCAATCCTGCATTATGTATTGCTGCAATTAAAAAACCACAGGCAATACCCACACTTTCTTTTACATAATAATTTTGATGTTTATGCCCGTTTTCTTCCACTTCATAACTCCGGCTGAAAACAATAATTAAATAAGGGGCAGTTTCTAAAAACGGTTTTTGCCAGTCAGTACCAATGGGCGCCAGGTCTTTCAACCACTCATCACTCATACGCTTGTTATAACTTTCTTTTTCTTCCGCTTCAGCAGCAATACGTATTTGCTTTTTTAAGACCGCATCACTTACCACACAAAACGTCCAGGGTTGTTTGTGTGCACCACTGGGAGCAGTGGAAGCAGTGAGCAAAATGTTTTCAATCACTTCTTTTGGCGCTGGTTTGTGAGAAAAATCACGGCAGGTGCGGCGTTGGTTCATCCACTCAAAGAAATTGGAACTCCGGGTTTTCATTTCATCCTGCGCAAAGGTTTCTTTTTTGTAT
Source organism: Chitinophagaceae bacterium (assembly GCA_019747705.1). Lineage (GTDB taxonomy): Bacteria > Bacteroidota > Bacteroidia > Chitinophagales > Chitinophagaceae > Lacibacter. The sequence goes on from JAIEQM010000048.1 coordinate 10,289, forward strand.
TGCTTAAACGGGAAACCATTCATCAGTTTTGTATTCATATTCTAAAAGATTTCTAAAACGGTAAGCATAGTTTCTCAAAGCCAGGGATTTGAAGCGATTGCATTAAAGTTGTATCTCTTTCCCACAGGTATCACCAGCTTCAGCCCGCTCCATTCATCAGTAACAGCACAAACTTTTAGATCTACCAGATGATTCTGTAATGCAAAGTTGCGGATGAAATCTTCATTTACATCTGTTGCAATGCCACTTGATTTTTTATACCAACTCACCCAAACAATTACATTTCCTTTTAGCCGCTTTTCAATTTTTGCATAGAGCTGGTAAAATTCCTTTTGTGAGCCTGAAAATATGTGAATGAAAGAAGGGAATTCTTTAGCATTGCACAATTGTTGCGAACAATTTTTGTCCATGAGTTTCCAATATCCATTAACACCATTGGGTGCATTTAAAATTAAAAGCTTTGCATCTTCTTTGATGCCCAATTTTTTAATAAGTGGGGTATTTGAATAACCTGCTTTCATAAATATACTTTACCACTAAGACACGAAGCTATGTTCTTCTTTGTGCCCCTGCCTGCCGGCAAGCAGGTTTGCGTCTTTGTGGTTTAACTGCATTTCTTTGCTGCCATAGTAAACAGAACGTACAAGCCCGCCCGGCTGACACCGTTCGGACGGGCGAGCGTGGCAAAACCGCTGCCATGAAATACTTCAGCCCGCCCCATCATTGCCTTTCAATTCACACCTGCCCTACACTTATCCACAGCTAAATCACAGCTTTCCACAACGTGTTCCAATAAAAAGCTTTCAAAACCTGCTATAACTCAATGCCAATAAGGCTTTCCCATTTGTGGAAAAAATAAAACTCTCACTTTTTGTTGGCAAAGTGGGAAAATATGTTATTTTGTGTAGAATAATGGGGAAATTATCCCGTTCTAACACAAATGATTGGTTTTCTGGGAGAATACGAAGTTACGCTGGACCCAAAAGGTCGCTTTCTGCTCCCGGCTGCTTTTAAAAAGCAGGTGCCGGAAGAGTGGGGCAACCAGTATGTCATCAGCCGGGGCATTGAAACCTGCCTCACCTTGTATCCTATGAAAAATTGGGAACCCATCATGGCGGAGATTGCTCAGTTAAATGAATTTGACCCCAAAGTAAGACAATTTCAACGCTATTTTTTAAACGGAGCTACCAATGTGGAGCCGGATAGTGCAGGCCGACTGCTCATTCCGCAAACACTCAAAGCGTATGCAGGACTGGAAAAGGATGCCGTAATGGTTGCCCGTTTAAAGAAAATAGAAATATGGGATAAAGTAAAGTACCAGCAGTTCTTTGAAAACTTTTCATCCGACACTTTCAGCAGCCTTGCTAATGAAGTGATGGTTAAAAAAGAGCAGTAGTAATGGAGCACAAAAAGCAAATAGCTAAGTCCGCATCATCTGCTGATGGTGGGCAGGGGTATCATATTCCTGTGATGCTGACGGAAGCTGTGGATGGCCTCAACATCAAACCCGGTGGTGTGTATGTTGATTGCACATTTGGCGGCGGCGGTCATAGCCGTGAAATTTTAAAACGATTGAATGCTGATGGAAAATTATTTGCGTTTGACCAGGACCCCGATGCCAAACGCAACCTGCCAGATGATGAACGCATTGTTTTTGTGCCGCACAACTTTCGCTACATCAGCCGCTTTTTAAAACTGCACAAAGCAGATAAAGTGGATGGTGTGCTGGCAGACCTGGGTGTAAGCAGTCACCAGTTTGATGAACCGGAACGTGGCTTCTCAACACGCTTTGATGGCCCCTTGGATATGCGGATGGATCCATCACAATCCAAAACTGCTGCACTTATTCTTCAAACATTTTCGCAGGAGCAACTGCACAAGTTGTTTGAGCAATATGGCGAAGTAACCAACTCCAAAACACTGGCCGCAACCATTGTGGAGCAACGCAAACACAATCCGCTGCAAACCATCGTTCAATTAAAACAGGCATTGCAGGCTGTGGTGAAGGGTAATCCCAATAAATATTTTGCCCAGGTATTTCAGGCGCTTCGTATAGAAGTAAATGATGAATTGCAAGTATTAAAAGAACTGCTGGAACAATTACCTGAAGTACTGAAAGAGGGCGGAAGGGCATCTGTTATTTCGTTTCACTCATTGGAAGACCGGTTGGTTAAAAACTTTTTCAAACAGGGAAGTTTGGAAGCGGAAGTGTATAACCCTTTCTCAAGAGATGAACGGCCACAGGTGTTTAAAGTAATTACTAAGAAACCAATAGAACCTGGTGCTGAAGAACAAAAACAAAATCCAAGAAGCAGAAGTGCAAGATTAAGAGTGGCTGAAAAACTGCAGATGAATCCAAATCATGTTGATGGTTGAAAACAACATCAGCAAAACAGAAAAATCAAAATGAAAGTTGTTGATCTGGAGGTCAACAGCGGCAATCATACCCATTGAATCCCATCTCTGAAACCACAATTTTTAAAATCCAATCCTTTTAAAACCGGCAACAATTAAACAACAAACTCAGAACAAGAACCAAACCAATGGCATTAAAAGAACCGAAGTTTGAATTGAAAAAATGGTTCAACTATCAGTGGATCGTTCGTAACGTTCCTTTCTTTCTTTTTCTTTCATTGCTGGCGGTACTCTACATCGCCAACGGTCACTATGCCGATAACACCATCCGCAACATTAATAAAACCAGCAGGCAATTAAAAGAGCAGGAGTATGAATATAAAACACTCAATGGCAAACTTATGTTTCAAAACCGCCTGAGTGAAGTATCAAAAACCGTTGAAAAAATCGGATTAAAAGAAAATATTCAGCAACCCATTAAACTAACTGACAGCACCGAACAGATAAAAAATTAATGGAAGTAAAAAAAGACATATTGTGGCGTGTGTACCTGGGTTTCCTGGGGTTGGCAGTATTTGGACTGCTCATTCTGGGCAAGGCTTTTTTTACACAAAGCTTTGAAGGCGCTTACTGGAAAAGTATGGGAGATAGTTTGCATACCAAGATCATTGACCTTGCTGCAGAACGTGGTACTATTTACAGTGAGGATGGAAGTATGCTTTCCACTTCATTGCCGCAGTTTGATATTTATATTGATTTTGGGGCCGAAGGTTTGCGTGCAAAGGATGGAAAAAACTTTTTCAGCAATATTGATTCATTAAGTATTGAACTTGGAAATTTATTTCCGGATAAAACAGCAGCTAACTGGAAGAAAGAACTGAAGCTGGCCTATAAAAACAAAGAGCGTTATTATCCGTTCCGTAAAAAAGTTTCGTTTGAAGAATACAAAGCGCTGCGGGAGTTTCCATTGGTAAAACTGGGTAAAAACAAAAGCGGATTTATTGCCGAAGTAAAAACCAAACGTCTGAATCCGTTTGGTGAGCTGGGTTTCCGCACCATTGGTTTGTACAGGGAAAACTCAAAACTCGTTGGGCTGGAACGTTCATTTGATACCGTATTACGTGGCACCAGCGGTAAGCGTTTGGTTCGTTTTGTAGCCGGTGGTGTAATGATGCCGGTAGAAGGTTTTGAAGTGGAACCAGAGAATGGTAATGATGTATATACAACGCTGGATGTAAACATACAGGATATTACTGAACGTGCTTTGATGCGTACAGTAAGCACTAATGAAGCATTGGAAGGAACCTGTATTGTAATGGAAGTGGCTACCGGTAAAATAAAAGCCATTGCTAATCTCAGCCGCACAGATGAGGGAACTTATTTTGAACAGGACAATTTTGCATTACGTACTTCTGAACCCGGTTCTACCATTAAGCTGGTTACACTTTTTGCAGCGCTGGAAGATAAATATGTAACCATTAATGATAACATCACCATTAACGGTGGCCGGTGGAACATTAATGGCCGCACTATTGTGGATGATCATCATGGCCCGGAAGTGATCAGTATTAAAAATTCATTTGCTCAAAGTTCCAATGTGGCCATGAGCAAACTCGCTTACCAGTATTATACGAACGATCCCAGGAAGTATTATAAGCATTTGAAGGATTTGCATCTTACTTCAAGAACAGGTATTGAACTGAATGAAGAATTCAAGCCATTGGTAAAAAATCCCAACACCGCCAGGTACTGGCATCCGCAAACATTGGCATCATGGGGTTTTGGTTATGAAATAATGTTATCACCACTGCAACTGCTGATGGTATATAATGCAGTGGCTAATAATGGTAAGATGATGAAGCCTTATTTGCTCAATGAAATACGCAGCTACGGCACAGTGATTCAAAAAAATGAACCGGTGGCGCTTAATAAAAAAATCGGGAAACCTGAAACCATTCAGCAATTAAAAGAATGTTTGAGAGAAGTATGCATCAGTGGTACAGGTAAAAATGTATTTGCCAATTCACCTTATACTGTTGCAGGTAAAACCGGAACGGCTAAAGTGAATGATGGAAAATATAAATACAGCGATGGAGTTTACCAGAGTGCATTTGCCGGTTATTTTCCTGCAGAGAATCCGAAGTATTCCATCATTGTTGTGGTAAAAAATAAACCACATGCCGCTAACTATTACGGTGGAAGTGTGGCGGCTCCGGTTTTCAGGGAAATAGCCGATCATCTTTATAAATATAGTATTGAACAGCAGCAGCCATTGCAGCTTCCCGTTTATGATTCCATGCTGTACACATTTGGAGGAATGAAAAAAGAAATTCAATCCATCAGCAACACATTTCAGTTTGGATACAATGATGCGTTTGCAGGTAACTGGCGAACCATTGCATTAAAAAATAAAACCGCTCAGCCGCAGGTATTTAATACATCATCAACTACTGTTCCTGATTTAAAGGGAATGGGTTTGAAAGATGCATTGTATGTGTTGGAAACAAACGGACTGAGTGTGCAAATAAATGGTAAAGGAAAAGTAGTGTCACAATCCATTACTGCAGGTTCGCCTGTAAGCAAAGGGCAATCAATTATTCTTTATTTGAATTAATGGCATTGTTAAAAGACATATTATACAAAGTGCATATCCGCAGCGTTCACGGAACAACGAATGTGGAAGTGAATGATGTGCAGATTGATTCACGCCTGGTAACAAAAGGCTGTTGCTTTATTGCAATTAAAGGAACAGCAACAGATGGTCATGCATACATTGATAAAGCCATTGAAAAAGGTGCAACGGTTGTTGTGTGTGAACACCTGCCCGTATCCATCAGCGATGCTGCCACTTATGTTGAAGTGAGCAACAGTGCAGAAGCAGCCGGTTATATCGCCAACCAGTTCTTTGGTAATGTGAGCGAAAAAATGAAAGTGGTGGGTGTAACAGGTACCAATGGCAAAACCACCATCGCCACATTGTTATTCAAACTCTTCAGCGGGTTGGGTTATAAATGCGGATTGATTTCAACCGTTGAATATCATGTGGGCAATGAAGTATTTCCATCAACCCATACCACGCCAGATGTAATTTCTTTAAATCGCTTATTGAAGAATATGCATGAAGCCGGTTGCACACATGTGTTTATGGAAAGCAGCAGTCATGCCATTCATCAGCACCGCATCACAGGTATTCATTTTACAGGAGCCATCTTCAGCAATATCACACATGATCACCTTGATTATCATCGCACATTTGATGAATACATCCGTGTGAAGAAATCATTTTTTGACGGACTTACCTCTGAAGCTTTTTCCATTTCAAATCGTGATGATAAGCGGGGTGATGTGATGTTGCAGAATACCAAATCAAAAAAGTTGTACTACAGTTTAAGAAGTGTTGCCGACTTCAAAGGAAAAATTTTAGACAACAGTCTCACCGGCCTGCACATGATTGTTAATAACGATGAAGTGCATTTCCGTTTGATTGGTGAATTCAATGCTTACAATTTACTGGCAGTTTATGGCGCTGCCATCCAACTGGGCGAGGAAAAATTTAAAGTGTTGCAGGCGCTCAGCAGTATTACCGGAGCTGAAGGAAGATTTGATTACATCATCTCAGCCAAAGATTTACTGCTGGGTATTGTTGATTATGCACACACACCCGATGCATTGCAAAATGTTTTGGCCACTATCAAAAAATTAAAACGTGGTCATGAGCAAATCATCACTGTTGTGGGTTGCGGTGGCGACAGGGATAAAACCAAACGCCCGGTAATGGGCGCTGTTGCCTGTGAGCTGAGTGATAAAGTGATTTTTACCAGCGATAATCCACGCAGCGAAGACCCGTTGGAAATTTTAGCTGATATGGAAGAAGGATTGAGCAGCGCTGCACGCAGAAAATATATTTCGATTGCTGACAGAAAGGAAGCGATTAAAACAGCAGTGAGTTTGGCGCATCATGAAGATATTATTCTTGTTGCTGGCAAGGGGCATGAAAAGTACCAGGATATAAAAGGAGTGAAACATGATTTTGATGATAAAAAAATATTGAAGGAAATGTTTGAGTTGTTAGGAAGATAGTTACCAGTTACCGGTTGCAAGTAACCGGTAACAAGAGTGAAGATTAAAACTAAACACAATGCTGAAGAACTTATTTGATTGGCTCAACAGTATCGGGCTGCACTTCCCGGGTGATAACCTGTTTCAGTTTATCACCAGCCGGGTAATGCTGGCGCTGGTTCTTTCATTGGTGATTTCAACGGTATTTGGCAAACGACTCATCAACTATCTCAGAAAAAAACAAGTGGGTGAAAGTGTTCGTGATCTGGGACTGGCAGGAGAGCAGCAAAAGAAAGGAACACCCACCATGGGCGGGCTTATCATCATTATGAGCATTATCGTTCCCACATTACTGTTAGCGGATATAAATAAAGTGTACATCCTGCTCATGTTGTTTGCAACCGTATGGATGGGCTTGATAGGTTTTATTGATGATTATTTAAAAATAAGAGCCAAACGCATTGCACAGCAGCAGGGTATTGCTTACAAAAAAGGTGATAAAGACGGGTTAGCCGGCTGGTTTAAAATATTAGGGCAGGTGGTATTGGGTGTGGCAGTGGCAACAACGCTCATGTTTAATAATTCGGTAAAAGCATTCCGTGAGTTTAAGGGAACGGAGATACCTGTCGGCTCTGAAGTAAAAGTGATTAAGGTTGATGGAAAAGAAAAAATTATGATTGAAGCAAAAGAACCTGTAACAACTATTCCTTTTGTAAAAAATCATGAATTTAATTATTCAAAATTATTGCCTGCAGCAGTTCGTGGTATTACATGGCTGTTCTACATCACCATAGTGATTTTTATTGTAACAGCCGTATCCAATGCCGCCAACTTAACGGATGGTATTGATGGTTTGGCCACAGGGGTGTCTGCTATTATCGGAATTGGGTTGGGTGTATTTGCTTATGCAAGCGGTAACAGCAAGCTGGCAGAGTATCTCAATATTTTATACATACCCGGTATTGGTGAACTCTCCATTTTTATTGCAGCGATGATTGGCGCCTGTATTGGTTTCTTATGGTACAACTCTTATCCGGCGCAGGTGTTCATGGGCGATACCGGAAGTTTAATGCTGGGTGGTGTTATTGCATCATTGGCATTTTTAGTAAGAAAAGAATTGCTGATACCCATTTTATGTGCGGTGTTTTTTGTGGAAGCATTGAGTGTAACAGTACAGGTGGCGTATTTCAAATACACAAAAAGAAAGTATGGTGAAGGAAGAAGGATTTTTTTGATGAGCCCGTTGCATCATCATTATCAGAAACTGGGATTTCATGAGAGTAAGATTGTAACACGCTTCTGGATTGTAACCATCCTCTGTGTGGCATTTGCAATTGTAACACTCAAAATCAGGTAAAAAAGCATTGTGAAAAACCATCAGGTTTTTAGAAGTATAGTCCATGATCCATTGTAAAACATCCTTTGTAAAACCACCTGTGAAACCACCATTACTAACCCATACCAATGAAGAACCTTTTTTATTCTGATGAGGAGTGAAAGAGGTTGAGAAACCAAAACAACGGTAAAGGGTAGAAGGTAAAAGGCGAAGGGAAAGCCTCTTATTTTTTACACTTTGCAAAAAGAAACAAGGTGAAGATGATAAGGACAGGTTGTAATTAAAAAACCTTAAGCCTTACACCCTACACCTTAAACCATTTATAGATGAAACACAAATGTTACATACTCGGTGGTGGCGAAAGCGGAACAGGCGCTGCCATCCTTGCCAAACAGCAGGGGTATGATGTATTTGTGAGTGATGGTGCGCCCATTAAAGAAGTGTACAAAGAAGAACTGAAGGAACACGGAATTGAGTTTGAAGAAAGCGGTCACACTGAAGAAAAAATTTTGCTGGCTGATGAAATTATGAAGAGTCCGGGCATTCCGGAGAAGAGTGAGATTATGAAAGCCATCCGTAAAAAAGGAATTCCGGTGATCAGTGAAATTGAGCTGGCCTGGCGGTATAAAGGCAGGAGCAAAATTGTAGGCATCACCGGCAGTAACGGAAAAACAACTGTTACATCACTCACTTATCATATCTGCAAACATGCAGGTTTGGATTGTGCACTGGTGGGCAACATCGGTATCAGTATGGCCAAACAGGTGGCGCTTGATCCCAAAGAAATTTATGTGGCAGAGATCAGCAGCTTTCAGTTGGATGATATCAAAAACTTCCGTGCAGAAATTGCTGTGCTCACCAACATTACTGAAGATCATCTCGACCGCTATGAATACAAATTTGAAAACTATATCAAAGCCAAGTTTAAAATCACTCAGAATCAAACAGCCGATGATGTATTCATTTATTGTGCCGATGATCCTGTAACCATTAAATATCTGAACAAACTAACTCTAAATTCTAACCCACTCCCTTTTACCATGAACAAAGAACCACAAAAAGGTGCTTTCATAAAAGATGGCACTATGACGATTGCAGTAAACGATGATAAAGTAACGATGAGCGTGGATGATTTTAAAATCAAAGGCAAACACAACCAGTACAACACTATGGCAGCAGGAATTGCAGGTGCCACACTCGGCATCCGGAAAGAAAAGATAAGGGAGGCCATTGAAACCTTTGAAAGTTTGGAACACCGCATGGAGTATGTAGCTACCATCAAGGGTGTGGAATACATCAATGACAGTAAAGCTACCAACATCAACTCCACATGGTTTGCGCTGGAGAGTATGGAGCGCCCCACTATTTTAATATTGGGTGGTGTTGATAAGGGTAATGATTATGAAGTACTGAAAGAACTGGTGAAAGAAAAAGTAAAAGCCATTGTGTGCCTGGGTACTGATAACAGAAAAATACATGAAGCATTTGGTGATGATGTGGCATTAATGGTAAACACCACCAGTGCAGAAGATGCAGTAAAAGCTGCCTATCATTTTGCAGTAAAAGGCGACATCGTATTACTGAGTCCTGCTTGTGCCAGTTTTGATTTGTTTAAAAATTATGAAGATCGTGGCAACCAGTTTAAGAAAGCAGTAAGGGAGTTGTGAGAAGAACGAAGTAAGAGGTAAGAAGTAAGAGGTAAGAAGTAAGAGGTAAGAGGTAAGAAGTAGGAAGTAGGAAGTAGGAAGTAAGAAGTAAGAAGTGTACTGATGATAATTATAAAAATTAAGACAAATAAAGAAAGAAGCACGCCCCGTCTGACGCCCTCGTCTGACGGGATAAATAGATAAGAATAAATTTATGACGCCCCGTCTGACGGGATAAATAGATAAGAATAAATTTATGACGCCCCGTCTGACGGGATAAATAGATAAGAATAAATTTAGGAAGCCTCGTCTGACGGGATAAATAGATAAGAATAAATTTAGGAAGCCCCGTCTGACGGGATAAATAGATAAGAATAAATTTAGGAAGCC
>JAIEQM010000088.1 GCA_019747705.1 Chitinophagaceae bacterium
GAGTAAGGGACAAAGATTTCTTTCTCTACAGATTAGCTCACTATTACTCTTAGCACCTCAAAAGATTAATTAGCCTATCGTTAGCTGCCTTTGCCTCCAGGCACGCAACAACGGCGTGCAGTGCAGATGGCGCTCCTTTTCCGCATTAAATAAACATTTTGCAATACCAGCAACAGCAAAAAAATAAACCCCTGTAAAAACAGGGGTCGGTCTATCAACATGATAAATACAAAAAGAGATGAATAGAAACTGTATCCAAATAAATTATACGTTAGACTCTTATGTATTTTACGTTTTCTCATGAAACAAAACAATCACCAGCACTATGAGCAACAGCGCTACCAGGATAATTAATAATTCGGGCAACCTTTTCCTGAGCATTGGTTGTTAGTTTAACTTTTATACAATGATGCATCGCTATTTAGTACACCCTGTATTTTTAAACGACTGTTTAAACGGTGAGGGCGCATAAACTTTGCAGCAAAAATTTCTTTTTGCGCTTGGATACATTAATACTTTCTCCGTTTACTAATTTTACCTGTGCTCCGTTACCATGACGGTACGCATGAATAAACTGTTTATTAACAAGGTGGGTGCGGTGTGTTCTTATAAATATCTCAGCACTCAGGCCTTCCTCAAACCATCGGAGCACTTTAGCCACCACCAGCGTTTTACCATTCACAAAAAACAATTTGCTGTAATTGCTGAGGGCTTCAATACGTATAATAGTGCTTATATCTATTATTTCTGCACCGCAATTGGTGGTAATGAGCATATGGTTGCCGTTATCTCTGCCGGATGTACAAATTATTCCTGTTTCGGTCATGTGTAGTTTTTTTAAGTAGTTTTTAAAAATCATTATTAGTCTTTTTACAGAGATGAATTTGTGGTTTTCTGTAACAACCAATTTTGCCGTTTTATAATCACATTTACATATAAGCCCGGCTCTGCAGCAAAAAAATCAAAATGCTATGGCCAATTTCTTCTGCGGCATGCGTTACTAAGAATGCGGTGTTCTTTGCAGCTCCCGGTGGTATTATACACAAAAGAAACGCACCACCAATTTATTAATAGAAAGCACAGGTTTTGTAAGTGCAGCAGATCCAATGCTGGCTTACAGTTAAGACATCAACTTATCGAAATTGAATCCTATAAAAAACAAGGCTAAACGATGGATTGATTAATAAGTGGTGATTGTGTTCGTTGAGTTATTATAACCAAAACTAATATTATTCACCCAGTCCCTATACCCAATAATTAGTCCTGTTAAATTAATCGTCTCCAAAAGTTTACCGTTCGTTGTATTCGCAGTAACCTGAAAATCCTGCATATACCAGTTCGTAAGTTTTACGGAATAATATGGCGTTGTTGCTCCTGTTTTATACACTAAAAATTCAATACTCCCGGTATTTGCTGCCTTTAAGGCAAGCAATCTTTTAAAAGCAATCGAATTAATATCAAAATTTTTAGAAAAAGTAAGTGGAATAAGGTTCGGGTTCGAAACGGTGACGGATGGTCCAATTACAACAGATGATACCCCTGCATCTTGTACTGAAACAGCTGCAAATTGAGTAGTAAGCGTAAAAAAAGTTTGACCACCTGTAATACGGTACATAATAGAATCTTCAGGATTTAAAATATTTGTTGTATTTGCAGCATTGGATAAACTTGACCACTTTGCACCATCAAAAAAACTGGGGGTTTTTGTATTTCTGTTATAAATCATTAACCCTTCGGCAGGACTTGTAATGGCTATTGTATCATTTACTCTTGGTAACAGCATACCTTTATTAGTGCTCGAAATATCTAAAGCTGCACTTTGATTGGGAGAGTTTGTTCCAACGCCCACACCACTTCCTGTAATGGCTAATCTTAAATCATTTCCCGTACCAGGGGCAGAAGATCCACTTAGAGTACCTGAATTATTAATGTAGAATTCCATGGAATTGCCATTACCCGGAACAATATCATGTTTTGTTTTCATAAAATGACGGAATCCACCATTTGTGCCACCCCAGTTAAAAGCAATGTCAGAGGTAACCTGGCTGGAAGATGTTGCGCCACCAGAAGTAGTTCCTACAAAAAACTCTACAGCCGACCTTAACGGTGTTGCACTAAATGTGTTGTTATTAACTCCTCTTAATAAGGTACCTCCTCTTACATCGAGTAGTGCCTGCGGTGCAGCAATACCTATACCTGTGCTATCAGTAATATTTGCTTTGCCGGCTACAGATAGCCTGTTAACAGGAGTAGTTGTACCAATTCCTACATTTTGAGCTGATACCTGCAACGAAATAAAAACAGAAATAATAAATGGGAAGGAAGATAAAATCTTTTTCATTTTGTAAATTTTAAAGTTTGGGTTTGGGTTATAAATACTACAGTTGTCTTTTACAATTTCACTTGCATTTCAAATACAATTACTATTAATCGGTTAGATTTAGAGTTGATGAATTGTATTTATAATTTAGTCTTGACGGGGTGGGTCGTTTGTACCTGTATCATTTTTTTTAATTCATCTATTTGCTTTTGCAGATCATCTAATTTTTGATTTTGGTTTTCAATAAGCTGTTGCTGCTCCTGCATGCCTTTTACTACAACAGGTATAAAATCGTTGTAGCGAACACTGTAATAGCCTTTATCACATTTACTGATAATACCTTCAGTAGGCAGTCCCAATTTTTGTAAAGCAGCTTCCAGTTCCTGTGCAATAAAACCATTTTCTATACGGTTGGGATTGTCATCATTTATACGTTTATACGAAACGGGGCGAAGCAATTGAATGAATGCCAAAGAAGAAGGCAGCGTTTGAATATCTTTTTTAAACCGGGCATCACTGGTAATTGTCCAGGCTACCTGTATATCGGCCTTCGTTACAAAAGAATTGCCAATACGTACCTGGTTATTGTTAGTACCAACTGCTACCTGCGCTCCACTACCAATGGCAGTATTGTTAAACCCGGTAGTAATAAAAGTACCCGCACTTGCTCCGACTGCTGTATTGTTATTTCCGGTAGTAACCCCTGCCAGTGCAACCGAACCGATTCCAACATTGCTGAAACCTGTGGTATTGCCTTGCACTGCCCTTTCGCCTACGGCGGTATTGCCCTCACCGGCACTGTTGGTTCTTAAGCTATAGTAACCCACAGCTGTATTGCTGCTTCCTGTGGTATTAAAATACAGGCTCGTATATCCAACCGCTGTATTGTTTTGGGCAGTTGTAGTGAAATAGGAACTTCGGTACCCTACACTGGTGTTCCGTCCGCCAATGCTGTTCGCAATCATACTCTCAAATCCAAACGCCGTGTTTTCAATTCCAATCGTGTTGTTCATAAGAGCTTTGGAACCCACCGCTGTATTATCAGAAACTGTATTCAACATTAATGCACTATCACCTACGGCTACATTATTGGTTCCGGATTGATTGGTTGACAAAGCACTGGCGCCAAAAGCAGCATTTGAATAACCATTAATATTGTTTAATAAACATGCTACACCTGTAGCTGTGTTACTGTTTCCTGTGCTGTTAAAAAATAAGCTTTGCGTACCGAAAGCAGTATTATTATTACCCGTAGTGTTGAAAAATAGAGCCTGGAAACCAGACGCAACATTGTCATTTCCTATCGTGTTGTTGGATAAACTGCCATGACCAATGGCCGTGTTCTCGTTACCTGAAATATTTGAAAACAAAGATGATCCGCCAAAAGCTGTATTAAATCCGCCTGAGGTATTTGAAAACAAACTTTGTGAACCAGTTGCGGTATTTCGCACTCCTGTGGTATTGGCAAATAAGCTCTGAAATCCGGTTGCTGTATTATTTATACCTGTTGTATTGTTTCTCAATCCTTTAGAACCTACCGCCGTATTACCAGAAACCGTATTGCTCAATAACGCACTATCACCTATTGCAACATTATTACTTCCGGTAAGATTTGTGAATAAAGAATTTATGCCTATCGCTATATTGCTATTACCTGTTGTGTTATTAAACAAGCTTCGGAATCCTGCTGCCATATTGTTATTGCCAACGGTATTGCTAAATAAACTTGAGCTTCCCATGGCAGTATTAAAATTACCGGTAGTATTATTGGACATACTGGAAGCGCCAGATGCAGAGTTTTGACTACCAGTAGTATTCGCATCTAAACTTAAACCACCAATTGCGGTATTATTAAGTCCATTAGTGTTGCTTTGTAAACTTCCGCCTCCTATTGCAGTATTGTTTTGGCCGGTAGTATTTTGTAATAAAGCCTGATATCCCAATGAAGTATTACCACTGCCGCTGGTATTTGCAGATAAGCTTTGAAAACCAAATGCAGCATTCTGAAAACCAGTTGTATTATTCAAAAGTGCTTTTGAACCCACCGCTGTGTTTTGTGAAGCAGTATTCCTTAATAATGCACTATCCCCTATGGCAACATTATTACTTCCGTTAAGATTTGTAAACAATGAATTTATACCTATCGCTATATTGTTATTACCTGTTGTATTATTGAACAAGCTTTGGTATCCTGCTGCTGTATTGTTATTGCCACCCGTGTTGCTTATTAAACTTCTGCTACCCATTGCAGTATTAAAAGAGCCTGTAAAATTGCTTAACATACTCTGATTGCCAGATGCTGTGTTATCAGCACCAACTGTGTTCGCATTTAAACTGGCACTGCCAATTGCGGTGTTATTATTCCCGGTATTGTTGTTTTGTAAACTTGTATTTCCCATGGCAGTATTATTATTGCCGGCAGTATTTTGCAATAAAGCCTGATATCCCGATGCAGTGTTATTAGTTCCGCCTGCATTTGCAAATAAGCTTTGAAAACCGAATGCAGCATTCCCGGTACCAGTTGTATTATTCAAAAGTGCTTTTGAACCCACTGCTGTGTTGCCTGAAACCGTATTTGCCCATAATGCACTATCACCTACGGCTACATTATTACTTCCCGAAGTATTAGAAAACAAACTTTCCACTCCATAAGCTGAATTATTATTACCATTATCGTTGAGGAACAAACTACGGGTACCTGAGGCAGTGTTATTATTGCCACTAAAATTATTATATAAAGCTGTAAGGCCAAATGCACTATTTTGATTACCATTATCGTTCGAATATAAAGTTGCATTGCCATAAGCTGTATTCCTATTTCCTGAAGTATTTGTAAATAAACTTTGTTCTCCTGTGGCTGTGTTAGCAGACCCAACCGTGTTGTTATATAAGCTCTGAAAACCAGTTGCTGTATTGCTTAAGCCTGTTGTATTGCTCAAAAGTGCTTTTGAACCTACCGCAGTATTCCCCGAAACGGTATTGTTCAATAACGCACTATCACCTACGGCTACATTGTTGCTGCCTGTTTGATTGTTGGTTAATGAATTTGTTCCAAAAGCTGCATTGGAATTGCCCGTAGTATTTGCCAACAAACTGCGAATGCCAGTTGCCGTATTGGAACTACCTGTGGTGTTAAAAGTTAAAGTGCCAAAACCAAGTGCCGTATTCCTGCTGCCCGTATTATTACTGAATAAACTCTGATATCCCGTTGCCGTATTAAAACTACCCGTATTATTTAATAAACTCTGATACCCCATTGCAGTATTAAAATTACCGGTAATATTGGAAAGCAAACTCTGATATCCCGTTGCCGTATTAGAATTACCAGTACTATTGGAACGCAAACTCTGAAAGCCAAATGCAGCATTGGTGTTACCGGTTGTATTGCTCAAAAGTGCCTTTGAACCCACAGCGGTATTGCCTGAAACAGTATTGTTCAATAAAGCACTATCACCTACGGCTACATTGTTGCTGCCTGTTTGGTTGCTGGCTAATGAATTGGTTCCAAAAGCTGCATTGGAATTGCCCGTGGTATTTAACAACAAACTGCGAATGCCGGATGCCGTATTGGAACTACCTGTGGAATTACTAAATAAAGCCCCAAAACCAAGTGCTGTATTGTTGACTCCTGAGTTGTTTGCATTTAATGCAACGCTTCCCACGGCTGTATTAAAACTACCCGTATTATTAAATAAACTCTGGTAACCCGTTGCCGTATTGCTGATGCCAGTGTTATTGTTCAATAAACTCTGATACCCCATTGCTGTATTAAAATTACCGGTACTATTGATAAACAAACTCTGAAAGCCAAATGCAGCATTGTTGTTACCGGTTGTATTGCTCAAAAGTGCCTTTGAACCCACAGCGGTATTGCCTGAAACAGTATTGTTCAATAAAGCACTATCACCTACGGCTACATTGTTGCTGCCTGTTTGGTTGCTGGCTAATGAATTGGTTCCAAAAGCTGCATTGGAATTGCCCGTGGTATTTAACAACAAACTGCGAATGCCGGATGCCGTATTGGAATTACCTGTGGAATTACTATTTAAAGCTCCAAAACCAAGTGCCGTATTGTTGGCCCCCGAGCTGTTGGCAGCTAATACAGCGCTTCCAACGGCTGTATTAAAGCTACCCGTATTATTAAATAAACTCTGATAACCCGTTGCAGTATTAAAATTACCGGTACTATTGGTAAACAAACTCTGAAAGCCAAATGCAGCATTGCTGTTACCGGTTGTATTGCTCAAAAGTGCCTGTGAACCTACAGCGGTATTGCCTGAGGTGAGGTTGTTTTTTAATGCACTATCGCCAATAGCTGTATTATCACTGCCCGCAGTATTATTCAGTAAAGCATTTGTACCCACCGCAATATTTCTGAACCCCCCTGTTGTTTTATTCAGGGCTTCCTTGCCAACGGCCACATTATTATCACCCGTTGTTACACTGCTCAGGCTGCTATCGCCAAATGCGGTATTATTTCTTGTTGTTGTAGTTGTGTTGCCGCTTCGGTAACCCAGGAAAATGCTGTTACTGTCAATTAACCCTGCATGTACATTGTTTATTCTAAACCGCAGGCCCTGGGCATCTGTAGTGCCTATAAAATTAGTGCCGGGTGTGGTGCCTGCATTACCCCCCAATTGCCAGCCATTGGTAGATACGGAGGTTACAAGGCGTTGCCATACCGGGGCTGCAGGCGTTCCTGAATTGTAATATACGCCACCCACACTGTCTGTTTGAAAAATAAGAAGCCCATTAGCCGGAGATGTTAAGGCATTTTTTTGTGCAGTGGTCATTCTGGGAATTAACATACCCCTGGTGGTGCTGTTTATATGCACTAAAGCACTGGGGTCGGGTGTGTTTGTTCCTATACCAACGTTTTGTGCATGAAGCTTTGCTGCAGCAGAAATTGTGAGCAATAACAAAGTAAGAACAAGATTTTTTCGCATGGTTTTGGTTTTATTTGTTAACAGAATGATCGTTTTTTATGGAGATGATTTTTGTTTGAAGTTGATTTGATTGCCTGTTGAAAATCATTACTGCAAATGCTATAAGCAATAAGGCCGAAATGATGATTACTGCTTCAGGAAGTCTTTTTCTCATATTGGTTACAGGCACCTTTTCCTTTAAGTGAAAGTAGTATTGAGCAGGGCCGGAAAACAAATTTTTGAGCAGACAAGAAACGGACATGCACTGTACAAAAAACTGACAGCCACCGGACAAAAAACGGACAATGAAAATTTACACTGGTTTTCAATGCATTATATATTATTGGTAAAGCAGTATAAAATGAATTATTACCGGGATTAAAATTTAAACAGAAAAATTTTTGATTGATGTTCCTGTGTA
This sequence comes from Chitinophagaceae bacterium, assembly GCA_019747705.1. Taxonomy (GTDB): domain Bacteria; phylum Bacteroidota; class Bacteroidia; order Chitinophagales; family Chitinophagaceae; genus Lacibacter. The sequence continues at coordinate 7,667 of JAIEQM010000088.1, forward strand.
TATTGCTTTTAATAAGGTAACCCAGAATCAGATTTTAATGAAATTCGTGCTGGCAACTGCAATACTTTTTCTATCCGCTACCCAATCCATTAGCCAGGTTTTGGCCCTTTCTGTAAAGGAGGGAGTAAAAAAACTCAGCCACCCTGCTCATAAATGCAACCCGTATTTTTTGAGTGAGGTTTACCCTTTTTAAAGCCTCACGCTTATGCTCGAAAAATCATTTGCGTTTCACCTATTACTGGAAAACCCAGGCATTGCGGTATGTGAGGCAAGCATTGCAAAAAGCCTTTGAATTAAACGATAACTGCCTTGTTGCGTTAACCACACTTTATTTGGTTGATTCAACGTTAAATTTTCAATGCCATATCTTTAGCAAATGCCATGAACATACTTCCATTGCCGCCTGCGGTTTCAAAATCAAGATTCACTCCCACAACAGCATTTTTGCCGTTCCGGCACTTTCATCCGCTCCCTTTGCAGCTACTTTGGTGTATGTTACAGGGCTCATCACTTAATTTTAATGACCTTTTTAGTTGCTAAAGCAATATTGATATAATAATTCTTCTTAAACAGCGCTGCCGCTGTATTCTGTTTTTATTTATTTTGGGCCTCTGATATGCAAAAAATCCACAGGCTATACCATCAGTTATTTAAATTTTCTTTCTTTTTTTTATGTATTGGCTTTATTACAAATGCTGATGCACAAACGCCGTTACTTTCGGCAGAAGAATGGGCGAAAAAATTAAGCGACACTAACCCTGAGAGCAATCATTATATACGGGAATTAAGAAACAGGCTAACCAATTACACTGACAGAAATAAATTTGTATCCGAACTGGAAAAAAAAGGCGAAGGAATACATTTCAGGGCAAGATTGAATTTAATAAAAGCATTTTCTATTTACTTCAACGGAATTGCGAAAAGCACTAATTACCTCGAACCCACTGTGCAGGATGCGGATAAAAAAGAAATTAACTGGCTGCTCGATTTAGCTATTCAGGAAGCGTACCGCTCTAATGACGATTATTTAATTGCCGGTATAAGTATTGACTATGGACATACATGTTCGGCAATTAAAGAACTTGAAGCCGCCATGATGTATATGATAAATGGAGTGGAATTGAACGAAAAAATTCAGGCCAAAAACGCACCCGGTGATTACATGGTGCTGGGCGAATTACTCTACAAGATTAAAGAGTACAGTGAGAGTGCGAAGTACAGCATCAAAGCCATAAAGGCCTATAAAAGTCCACATGAAAGAATGGACAGCATATACATCATGTGGGCAAATAATACGGCCGCATTAGGCTATCACCGCCAGTTAATATATGATTCAGCTTTTATTTATTACAATAACGCCCTGCAAATGGCCCATCTGTTAAATCTGGATTTATGGGAGGGTATTGTTGGTGGCAATATGGGCCAGATATACTATGCACAAAAAAAATACGAAACGGCCCTGCCTTTACTGTTAAAGGACTATACCATCAGTAAACAAAAAGAGTTATTTGACAATGCCGCTAACTCTTTGCAATGGGCAGCAAGAACTGAACTGGCAACAGGTAATAAAACAACGGCCCTTCAATATTTAAGAGAGTCCTTCTCTCTTTTAGCCAAATCACCGGATGCTTTTTATTTACGCAACTGTTATTATGCAGCTACTGAAACGTATAAAGCAATGGGTGTTTTAGACAGTGCTTATTATTATAACAAACAATATGAAGCGCTGAACGATTCATTGGAACGGGTAATAGCCCTCAGCAGTATTAAAATTTCCAAAATAAGATTTGCTGATGAACAAAACAGGTTTAACATCAAAACACTTCAGCGGGAAAAAGAAAAACAAGTATTACTCCGTAATATTTTAATTGCTGCCATACTGATGCTTACCGCTTTGGCACTTCTTTTCTATAACAGGCAACAACTCAAAAACCGGTTAAAAATGCAAAGCCTGGAACTGGAAAAACAAAGAGTAGAACAGGAAGCAGCATCCGCCCAGGAACAAATGAAAATGTTTACGGGTAATATTTTAGAGAAAACGGCTCTTATCGAAAAACTGGAAGAGCAACTTAGAAATAAAAATGTTTCTGCGGAACAGCAAAGCCTGATGAGTGAACTGAGCCGGCAAACCATTTTAACAGAAGAAGACTGGAACCAGTTTAAAACTTTATTTGAAAAAATATATCCCGGCTTTTTTATCAACCTCAAACAAAAGGTACCGGATATTACCCTCGCAGAACAACGCATGTCGGCACTCACCCGCCTGCAATTAACCACCAAACAGATGGCCGCTATGCTCGGCATCTCTGTTGACAGTGTACATAAAACAAGGCAACGCCTGCGGCAGCGGCTTCAACTGAGTAATGATATAAATTTAGAAACTTATATTACCAACATCTGACAGCTGCTCTCTTTTTTAAAAATGTACAGCAGTAATATTTTTAGTTTTCATTTTTTTATTCAATTCAAATACTAAAATGAGTGATACAGTTATTTCAAGCGGGTGTGATGAATTTTTCTGCCAAATAAAAAAATAGAAAATCCATTCAACAGGTTTATAAGAATTGGATTTCTTTTTATTTTTTAGCCCTCATTTAAACGCTTAGAATTATTTATTTTAGCCGGGAATATGAAAGCCTCTGAAAGGAATATTTTTAGAATCATCCTGTTTGCTTTGCTTGCCGCCACATGTATAACCACTACTGCACAAAAAAAACTTGGGCTAGATGCAGAGCAATGGGCTATGCTCCTGAGTGCTAATAAGCAAAATGAAGTTAACAGCCTCGGAAGTCTTACCCAGCAACTGGTGAAAGCCGACTCAGCACGGGCATTTCAATTTTTAGATTCACTTGAAACTTCAAAGCATGCCAAAGGTTATTATTTCAGGATGTATTTCTCAATGGTAAAAGCTGATTTTCTCTATGCCAGGTTTGGAAGTTATGACAAGTATAAAGACCGCAGTTCACCTGAATTAAAACCTTTGAAAGAACAGCTTGAGAAACTATATACAGATGCGCTTGACGCAGCGTACCATACAGAAGCAGATTTATATATTGGGTGGGTAAATTTTTATTCCGCCAGAAAGATGCTTCATTTTGGAGAAACAAGCTGGGCAGTAATGCATTCAAAAAACGGGGTGGACCTTTTTGAAAAAATAAAATACCCTGTGGAGCCGCCCGTTTATACAGAACTGGCAGACTTACTTTACCGGGTGAGGGAATATGACGAATCAATTGTGTATGCAAAAAAAGGAATTGAAGCATGGAAACAATTGAACTATGAAAAAGAGTATGAAACCCCTTATAAATTCCGTGTAAAAGCACTGAATACCATTGGCAACAGCTTTTATCAAAAAAAATTAAATGATTCTGCAATTGTATATTTCAGCAAAGCATTGCTTGCAGCAACCGGCAACAAAGATTCTCTACTCACCGGAGAAGTATTGGGTAATATTGGACGCATTGTTTACGCACAAAATAATTTTGACTCTGCCCTGAAGCTTTTTCAAACAGATTATCAAAGAAATAAAAATAACAACATCAATAATGAAGCAGCAGACGCAGCCGTATGGATAGCAAAAACAAAACTGAGCAAAGGGAATAGCGCTGTCGCTTTAACGGAGGTAAAAGAAGCATTACGCTTATTACAACTTTGGCCAAACGCTCCGTATTTGAGGGATGCTTATTTTACCCTTGCTCAGATATACAGGGCAATGAGAAAATATGACAGTGCCTTTTATTATACTGACCATTACAGAGTGTTAAACGACTCCATTGAAAAAGAAGTGGCTACCAGCAGTCTTGCAATTTCAAAAGCAAGATTAAATGATGAAGTGAGCCGTTATAATATCGAAAAGATAAATAAAGAAAAACGGGAGCAAATCTTTACCAGAAACATCATTATAGCCGGTATCGTAGTATTGTCTTTAATAGCACTGCTGATCATTAACAGAGGCAGGCTGAAACATAAAATGGCTGTAGAAAAGTCAGAACAGGAAAAAAGGTTGATGGAGCAGGAAATACATTCTGCAAAAGAACAAATGCAGATTTTTACCGGGAGTATCATTGAAAAAACAAACCTTATTGAAAAACTTGAACTTCAGATAAAAGACAGACAGGCTACAGAAGAACAGGCGTCCATTATGGAGGATCTGATGCAGCACACTATTTTAACGGAAGAAGACTGGATGAAGTTTAAGAATCTTTTTGAAAAAATTTATCCCTTCTTTTTTCAGCAACTCAAAGAAAAGGCGCCCGATATTACGATTGCGGAACAACGCATGGCTTCACTTACCCGCCTGCAGCTTACCACCCGGCAAATGGCCTCCATGCTGGGTATTTCGCCAGACAGTGTTCATAAAACAAGGCAGCGTCTGCGGCAGCGGCTGGGTATATCCAACGAAACCAATCTGGAAGAATATTTGGGAACTGTTTAAACGCTCTTCTTTTTCTTTCCCTCTTGGCTACTCTTAGTTCATCATTTTATAAATCATCTCTTTCAACAGCGATGCATCTTCTGTACCCACATCTCTTACCCCCACACTCCTCAAATTGTATTCATGCATCAGCAGCAAAGCAGCCTGCACACCTTCATATCCGTAAACAGAAGCGCTTGCTTTGTAATCTTTCAAAAACCATTGGGTAATTCCTGTTTGTGCTGCCACCGTTTTATCATCGCCCTGCACACCAAAGAGCATAAATACTTTTGAGAAATAACTGTATAATGATGGAAGGATGAGTTGAATGGGCGCTGCTTTGGGGTTACTTTCAAAATACTGAACAATTTGAATGGCTTTGGATAAATTCTTTTTTCCAACAGCGTTCTGCAGTTCAAATACATTGTACTCTTTGCTGATGCCTACAAATTTTTCAATAGCATCTTCATTAATGGTTTTCTTCTCACCCAAATTTAAAATCACTTTTTCCACTTCATTGGCAATGCGGCTCAAATCATTGCCGATATGATCCACCAGCAAATGAATGGCTTTTTGTGTGGGTTGATAACCTTTGTTTTCAATGAGGCTTTGTGTCCAGGCAGGCAGCTCATTGTCATACATTTTTTTGGTGGTGAGTAACTCTGCTTTTTCTTTGAGGAGTTTGGCCAGCTTGCTGCGGCCATCCACTTTTTTTTCTTTATGGGCCACTACAAAAATGGTAGAGCTGAGAGGTTTGTCAATATAAGCTTCCAGTTTATCAAGTTCTTTTAACTGCTGCGCTTCTTTTAAAATCACCACCTGCTTGTCGCTGAACATGGGGTATTTCATACAGGCATTCACCACATCGGCCCAGGAAGAATCCTTACCATAAAAAACAGAGAGGTTAAAGCCGGCTTCATCGGGTGTAAGAATTTCTTTTTCGGCAGTATTCACCAACTGATCAATATAATAATCTTCCTCCCCTTCAAACCAATAAACGGGTTTAAATTTTTTCTTTTTCCATTCGGCAATAATTTTTTCTGCGCTCATAACTGTTCGGCTGCAAAAATATGCGGATTCGGTTAGAACCTGTTTGAATTAATTTTAACAAAGAGATTATGTAAAGAAGATTTTTTAAGCGCCCAAACAGCTTATGGCAGCCTGCTATTTTTTTTTTACAAAGAGATTAAGAGAAGAAGATAGCTTCTGTATTTTTCTTAACATCTTCTTCTCTTTGTTAAATTAAGAAAACACTGGTGTTAAGTTAAGCATACTATGACAAACCCTCACAGGTCTTTGCAGAGCGTTTATACAATACAGAAAAGCTAACCAGACCTGTGAGGGTTCTGCGACATTTTAAACTTAACTTATCACTAGAAGTCAAGAGAAGAAGAACTTTTTTGCGAAACCCTTTCTTTTTCACACATTCTTTGGCAACATAAAAATTAAGCTTATAAACTAAACAGATTTTCTATTCAGCAACAAATACATTTTCTGCAGGCAGCAGCGGTTTGTTTAAAAAGCGGAGTATGATCTGGGCCACTGTTACCACAACTTTCTGGCAATAAGTGGTGATGCGTTCTATATTTTTTTCAGCATAATATACTTCCTTTACTTTGCTGCCATCAATATCATCTTTGGGCGTTTCAATACCCAAACAAGTTGCCAGTAATTTTAAAGAAGTATAATTTTTATAATCGCCAAATTTCCAGAGCTGCATGGTATCAATAAGATTGGTTTCCCAGGGCTTCCTGCCGCTGAACTGCATAAAACCCGGCAGCGGCATTTGATTGATGAGCAAACGCCTGCTGATGTATGGGATATCAAACTCTTTAATATTATGACCGGTAAAATGAAAAGCAGGAACTGCCTGGTGAAAGGATTCTAATTTTTCTACCAACTGCCGCAGCAATATTTTTTCATCAGCATGATTGTAACTTTTTAAACGAAAGCACAAACGCCCGGCAGTATCATAATAAAAAAAACCGGTACTTATGCAGATGATTTTCCCAAATTCAGCCTGTATTCCGGCCCTTTGCACATACCATTCTTCCGCTGAAAAATTTTCTGGCATGGTTTTGGAAATTTTGTCTGTCCAGAGCAACTTCCAGGGTTCAGGCAGCTCTTCAAAACTTGCAAATTGTGGTACGGTTTCAATATCCAGTAACAGCAGGTGCAGAAGATTGTATGGATTTTGGTCAGCCATTTACTAAATTTAGCATAAATAAAAACAAACAGTATGACTTATTCAAATTATCCTTCAGCGTCTCCGCAGGAAACGCCACAAGCTCCCAAAAAAGACAACAGAAGTCTTATTTACGGATTATTAATTGCTGCATTGCTTGGCACCTGGGGGTATATTATTTACGACAAATCAAAAACAAAAGAGATGACCACCCAGTTGCAGGCGCAACTGAGCACTTCGGACAGCAGCAAGAACGCCATACAGGGCGAGTATAATTCTGCATTACAGCGTTTGGATGAATTAACGAGCATGAATTCCAGCCTTGACAGTTTGGTGAAAACAAAAAATTCTGAAGTAGAGAATTTAAAATCACGTATCCAGGGATTACTGAAAAAGCAAAACAAAACGGCGGCTGATTTAGCAGAAGCCAAACGCTTAATTAATGAACTCAACGGAAAAATTTCCGGTTATGTGCAGGAAATTGAAACACTCCGTGGCGAAAACCTTCAGTTAAAAACAGAGAAGCAGGATTTAATTGTTCAGAAAGAAGCTTTGCAAAAAGATTATGATCAAACAAAAGTGGAAAAGAAAGCCGTGGAAGAAAAATTGGATGTGGCTTCCACTCTCAATGCTTCCAATATTGCTGTAATTCCCATCCAGGAAAAAAGAAATGGCAAGGAGGTTGAAAAAGATAAAGCCAGGCGTGTTGATATGATACGTGTAACCTTTGATGTATTCAACCGTGTGGGTGATGATGGCGCCAAAGATGTATATGTGGTGATTACTGACCCCAGCGGTGCTGTTATCAGTAATGAAGCTTTGGGCAGCGGCAAGTTTACCACCCGTGAAGAAGGTGAAAAAGTGTTTACTAAAAAAGCCAATGTGAATTTCAGCGCCGGCAAATCTGAATCTGTAAAAGTAGAATGGAAACCGGGAGCCAAATTTGTTGAAGGCGCTTATAAAGTTTCTATTTACAACAACGGGTTTAAAATTGGCGAAGGCAGCAAAACATTGCGCAAAGGCGGATTGTTTGGTTAATACAACTGATGAACCAGATATAAAAACGGCAGCATTTATTGCTGCTGTTTTTTTTGATGCCACCTGAAAAAAAGATAAGCGTATGATGATTTGATTTTTAGGTATATACGTTTAAGTCGCCCATTTTTATTTTCGGCAAAAAATTGGCTCGATAAAATAGCGATTTGTGATTTCCATCGTCTAATAGTAAATACATCAACAATGAGCTTTAAAATTATAAATAACGGCATCTTAAAAACATCACGTGTGATTTTTTTTGGAATACCTAAGCGTATGATGATTTCATTTTATCAGAACAATGCCCTCACTCCTGCCCTGCCGGTATGAATGGTTCTTCCGGTGCCGGGCTTGCGCCCTTCGTAAGAAAAATTAATTTCCATATTATTGGCAAGCCGTTTTGTAAAATCAAGGTTCCATAAAAAGTTTTTGCCGGGCAATAATGCATCCAGCATAATAAATGCCGCCGTGGTATTGGTTTGCCCGGTGAAAGCAATGTTGCTGAATTGAAACTTTCCATTGATGGTACTGCTGCTTAAAACATTATACCGTGCTTCTGCAATCATGGAATTAATTCTGGCACGTTCTTTTAAACCATCCCGGTTATCTTTACTTTCATATTTATAGCTGAGCGAGAAACGGTATTTGGTTCCCTGCTGGTAACTGATAAGGGGCTCCAGCACCAACTGATCCAAATCAAAATTACGGTTACCAAACCTGGGTGTTTCCAGTTGATTTTTGATAAACCGTATATTGAATGAACTGGCCAGGCTTTTATTAAAATTCCAGCGCAGGCGGTTATTGGTTTCACGCAGGGTTCTTGTTTCCAGGCCATAAGTAAGTAGGGAACGGCTTACGCTGCGGAGCTGTGTAGCTTCAAAGCCCCATACACTGCTGGTGCGGTTAAAAAACAATGTGTTGCTGATGACCGAACTTAAAGAAATTAAATTACTGTCAACACCCGGTTTGGAAAAAGGATTGAGCGAAAAGTTTTTATTGGACACTTCCTTTTTAAATATCTGCATGCTGCTTTGTGTGGAAACACGTGTAAGAAATTTTTTAATGCCGGTCGCTTTCATTACATCAATGACTGCTCTCGGGTTAATATTCAAACTGTAGTTAAACTGGTTATAATTGGCCCGTATAAAATCCAATGTGGGCGTAAACACACGGATATAACGTGCCTGGTCACGAAACTGTGCAATTTCAAATTCATTCAGTTGCGGAATACCATCATTATTATAATCATTCCAGGTGTACTCCCCCTGCCCGGCAGGAACTTCCAGGTAAGAGAAATCACGGCGTTGTTCCTGTCCGCTGCCCACTTCATACAGCACATTACCAGCCAGCAAACCTTTCCATTCCGTTACAAAATATTCTGCACGGCTCAGTAATGTACGTTCCGGTTTAAGATTGGTAAGTGTTGAATTATAAATTTTTAATTCACGCAGTGTGGCATTTAAACGAAACTGGTGATGTTCGTTTTTCATTAATTCAACATATCCATTGTAATTAAAACTCCTGTCAACCTGCTCAAAATTTTTGCCAATGGGAAGTTGATCCCTTCTTGTAAAAAAGTTCAAACCCCATTTATTACTGCTTTCCGGTGAGCGTAAAAACAAAGTCCATGTATCCCAGCTAAAACTGGCCAGTGCAAGTGAGTCATTGATTTTTTTCCGGTTTTCATTATGCTCCAGGTAATAGCTGCCGCCAACTTCAATATTCTTGATAAATGGCATCCGCTTTTTTAATTCTACTAACGGGCGGAGGAAAAAACCTTTGTTGGTATTACTGTCAACAGAAGAGTAATTGATTCTTGCATTCCATGTCCATCCTTTTTGATTGATGAAATGTTCTGCTGCATGACGAATGCCTTTGAAATTAAGGCCACGGTTATAGGTTTGAAATTTATAACTCATGCGGTTATCTCTTGTGCGGAAGAGTTCAAAACCTGCATTGGCAATTTTTTCTTCCTGCTGCTGCAGGAAAATGGGCAGACCCCACTCCCGTGTAAACTCCACCGGTCTCAAACGTTCCAGCGCCCTGAACTGTTCCTGCACATATTCATAACCCGTATTGATTTTATAATTGAGCGCATTCTTCTTTTTTGAAAATTTATCAGTGTACTGGAGTTGCACTCTGCCCGCCCAGCCTAGATCATTGCCTTTATCTTTCGTTGAAAATGTATTTACATCAAACCGGCTCAATGCCACTTCGCTTTTCATCAATAATTTATTGCTGAGCAAATAATCAGCTCCAAATGTGGCCATTTGCTGCGTACGTGGTGCAATCAAACGTACAACAGGATCAAAGCGTCCCTGTTTAATTCCATTGATGGGCGCCACCCATTGAAAAGTTCTTCCGTTTGCGCCCGCTGCTGTTTGCACATAATCACCGTTACCCTGGCCTACTTTTGTAAAAACAGCTCCATACACTTCATTGAACGCAACCGGAGTAAACACCAGCACATCACGGTACAATACTGCATTTACAAGTGTATCTATTTTACGGTACACAATTTTGGTGGATGCAAATGTATCTCTTGAAACAGCAGGATACAATGCGCCATTGGGCACATCCCCGGCATCTGCAAGAAACTTTTTTTGTTCCGGGGTAAGCTGCTGGGTAATGGATGAATTTTTAGAATCAATATTGGAGAACCCGTTTACATGAAAACTCAGATGTTTATTCACTACTAAGTCATCACCAAAAATAAAAAGTGAGTTGAGATAGTTGCGGTCGTTGTATTCAAATTCAATCTGGATACGGCGGTCTTTATTAATCATCCGTTTGGGTGTGAATGTTACTTCAGCAGTATTGTAATTAATTACATAATCCTGATCTTCACCACGCTGCATCAGTTCCCCATCAATAAACACCCGTTCAGTTCCTGCCAGTACAATAAAAAACAATTCACCATTGGGCCCCTGCAAACGATAAGGCCCCTGGTTACCTTCCTGCCCCTGGAAAATAAAGCGGCTGAATTTTCCTTTGGCAATAGCACCACTGATAATGGCTTTATTGTTTCCCTTTTTAAAAACTTTGTTTTCGGTTTGAAAAGATGCGCCCTGCAGACGTTTAAAGAAACTGAGAAAATAAGCTTCATTGCGCCGGATGTCAATATCCCCCAAATTCAACTGCCATCCTTTTTTCTTTAACTGTATCCACACCTGGTCAAATTCATTGAGTTGCTGTGTATTGCCTTCTGCCTGCACAGGAATATTATTATCCGTTAATGCAGCGCTCAGCATCATGCTGTCGCCAATCATGCCGTTGATTTGCAAATTAAGCACACCATTCACCACTGCATCCTGGTTGTTACCAAAACTGATGCCCCGCCCAAAACTTCCGTTATAGTTAACATTGCCAAAATCAAACAATCCTTTTCCGAGCCCCTCACTTTCAAATGTGATGGGTTTGGTAACAAAATTGTTCATTACGTCATCAAAATTCATGCGTCTCACAGAAGCATTCAGTTTAAAATTGAAAGCCCTGTAGGTAACCGTTACTGAGTCGTAAGCAGGCGGATGCAACCAGGTGAGTTTTGCATTTACTTCATCAATTTTATAAGAGTCCGGAGCAATGCCGGTAATGATAAATGAATTGGGTACAATACTTACGGTATCAATATGCTGAACGGCGGGTTTTGTGGCGATTTTTTTGGTACGCAGATTAGACAATATGTTTTTCTGCTGTCCTTGTAAGAGGTAGCCAATGAAGAGCAGCGTTATGGTTACAAATAAACGGCGGACCAAGCAGTGGTTTTTTAGGATAAGAATGAATAAAAATACAATTTATTGTGCGGAAACGGCTTAATTGTGAATCCATTGCTGCAATCATCATAAAACAAGCAGCTTTCTTACAATTTTTTTCCTTTTTTTTACTGAAAAAATAAGGGTGTATTCGCCCGGGCTGGTAAACACCGATGGCAGTTCCGGGTTTGCCGATTGATCGAATTTCTTTTGGGCAATTAATTTCCCGTCAGAAAAATAAATCGCTACCGAATCAAGATGAAGATTGCCTGTTTCAAGAAATACCCTGCCCTGCCGCATTTCAACAACAGGGTATTTTTTCTGCGCAACTGATGAATAAGAAAAACTGATGAGCAGCAGGCATATGAAGAATAAAGATTTCAAAGCAGGTGTTTGAGGTGATGATTGATGGCTATTGTTCAAGTTTGGTTTCATCGTAAATATCAGACAGCAGTATTTCAACACCAATACTTTTTATAAAATACGTTTGACGGAGTTCTTTGTATTCCGTCAACTCCCAGTTGTTACGCTCATTAACAGAAAAACATTCCACATGAATGGACCCGGAATCAACGAGTATATACTCTTTTAAAGTGGATATTTGGCGGTAGAGCTCAAATTTATCTCCCCGGTCATATTTTTTGGTGGAAGACGATAATATTTCAATAATAACAGTGGGTTGTGTAGCTGTGTCTTCATCGTAAGGCGAAGAAATAATATCACCGCAAATAATTGATATATCAGGATAGGTAAACAGGGTATTTTCAGGGATGTGAATACGCATATCACTGCCATAAGGCCTGCAGGGCTTTCCTTTTAATTTATTGGATAAAGAAGTCAGGAGGTTTACGAAGTTAATATTATGCCGTGCACCGGCGCCAGCCATTGCAAAGATTTCGCCTTTGTAATATTCATGTTTTACAGTTGATTCTTTCTCCATTTGAAGATATTCTTCAACCGTTAATTTGTTTTTACCGTATGCCACGGCAGGCTCACGAACTTCAAACATGATTTAAAGTTACAGGAAAAAGGTAAGAAGTGGGATTGGCTGTTGGCTGTAGGTATTTTAGGTACTACCCCCTTTCCCCAGGGCTGTTGCATTCTACTATTAGACAATTATTGTTTTAAGTTTTTCAATATCATTAGCCAATAGTCTTGCTGCGGAAGCTATATTTTCATACTCATTCAACCTCATAATATTTAATGAAATGTTTTTTTATTGTTTACATTTTTTACAGTGATTCATTATACAACCGACTCTTACCTATCAGAAATATAAAAATAAACATTTAACAAGCTTTAAGTGTTTGAATTAGAAAAGTAAAGTTTTCATTATTGTCCGACTAAATTATAAATAAAAAAGGGCAGTTCTTTAGAACCACCCATGATATTAGTTAAGTTTGAGTTACCACACAAAAACTTTACTAATGATGGATAAAGATAAAAATTTTGCCGGACAGCCGATACTCTCACAGATATTAAGGCTAATTAATCTTTTGAGGTGCTAAGAGTAATAGTGAGCTAATCTGTAGAGAAAGAAATCTTTGTCCCTTACTC
>JAIEQM010000149.1 GCA_019747705.1 Chitinophagaceae bacterium
AACAGGTTCGATGTTTGTGTCCCTGCCAACACCGCTCTTCGAAGTTTCCAAACTTCGAAGCTTTATGCAAACAGTCTCTGACTGTTTCATATCAAAGCAATGTCAGAGACATTGTGCATAAAACTGCAAAGTAAGGGAGACTTTGCAGAGCACGTTACAATGACTGAAAACAGGTTCGATGTTTGTGTCCCTGCCAACATCAGCAACAAAAGATGAAAGTTTGTTACATTACATAAGATTCTCTAAAAACCGGCAACATTATAACAATAAAAAAATGAACGAAATATGGCAACAGCTTTTGCTTGCAGAGCAAAAAGCAAAGGAATTATTTAAAGCGGTTGAAGACGGGGGACTCATTGTTCCCGGTAAAACAGAGCAGCAACTTAGCAATGAAGTTGTGCAAATAGCCAAAGATGATTTTGGCACAGAAACTCATTGGGGTAAAAAAATTGTAAGAACAGGAATCAATACACTGCAGCCTTACGTTTCAAACCCGCCAGACCTCGTTATTCAAAACGGTGATATATTGTTTTTTGATTTTCATCCTGCTTTTGAAGGCTGGGAGGCAGATCTTGGCAGAACTTATGTGTTAGATAATGATCCATTGAAGCAACAGATAAAGAACGATACAGAAGCGGCGTGGCATGAAGGCAATGCCTGGTATTTTCAGCAAAACAAACTTACCGGTGCTGAATTTTTTACTTATGCTGTCAGTCTTGCAAAACGTTATGGCTATGAGTTTGGAAACGCAATTGCCGGGCATATTATTGGAAAGTTCCCTCACGAACAACCTGATGATCCCAATGATGTATGCTTAGATGTTCATCCGGACAATCATACCGATATACTTCAACCGGATAAACACTGTAACAAACGGCACTGGATATTGGAATTGCATTTTGTGGACAGGGTGAATCACATCGGCGCTTTTTTTGAACAACTGCCGGATGAAAAAGCAAGTTAGAAATGTGATGACTTGCATTAATCAATTGCTTCCCACAATTGAATCTTATTTCCTTCCAAATCCATAATATGCACAAACTTGCCGTAGGGATAGGTTGCAATATCATCTAATACGGTTACGCCTTCGGCCTTTAATTCTTCAACCAGTGCAGTTATGTTTTCCACCCTGTAATTAATCATGAACTCCTTAGCAGAAGGTTCAAACATCTTTGCATGTTCAGTAAAAGTATTCCAGGCGGTGCTTCCTTTTTTAGAAAGGTCGCCTGCATGCCGCCACTCAAAATTGGCGCCATAAGGTCCGGCATCAAGGCCAAGATGTTTGTTGTACCACTCTTTTACTTTTTCGGGTTCTTTGCATTTGAAAAACACGCCGCCGATACCTGTTACTTTTTTCATGTGTTTGTTTTTTGGTTTACCGCCTGTGGCGGTTAAAATTATTGCCACATAGTATGCCCATAATCATTTTGGTTTATCCTGGTAACTATTTGGATGGGCATTTCATTTCTGTTTGTTTTAATATTATAGTTGTTTTTCAATTCAGCAATTATCTTGACTTATTTATTAGCAAAGGAAAGAGTCAATAAGATTACGCCACCACCGCCTTCTTCCGTTTCAATATCAAAGCTGTAATTAATGCTACAATCAATCCTACCGGTAAAATTTCCATGTAGGTCATGAAGGTAAACATGAGCGGGTTCTTATACATCTCTTTATACTCCTGTGCCTTCTTTGTAATGGCCTGCAGTTCTTCAGGCTTTGCATGTTTAATCATTGATTCGGCATACTTGTCCATAAAATCAGGCAGGTACAGGTTGTACACCAGCGCCCATGAAAGAACATACATCGTAGAACCAATCAGTGCAATAAGCAGCCCCATCTTTAATGCCTGTCCAAAACTGATAACACCTGTGTTCTGTTTATCACGATAGGTTTTTACGGCCACAAAAATGAGGGAGAAAGCAATGAGCATACTCAGGTAACCAATGAGCATGGAGTTTGTTCCATGTTCGGCACCGGGATTTTTACTTGCATAAATCATACTGGCAGACATGAAAATGGATATAAGCAATCCGGAAATCAAACCAAATACAAGAACATTCTTTTTCATATTTTTTGTTTTATGGGTCAAAGATGAAGACCAGGCGCTCAAAAATCCTCATACCAAAGTATGAAATAAGATGTGGAAGAGCAAAATCATACAAAAGATGTAGAGGGAAGCACGCAGAGAGGCTGAGACCGCTGAGGAAAACCTCAAAAATATTCCTGTTTTCTCAGGTTTTCCTGGTGCCTCAGGTGGTCAGCAAAAAAACACACAGAGAGCACGCAGTCATCAACAGACCTGACAGGTTAATGCCCGTGAAGCCGGCAGCAAAATAATTTGTGTGTTTAAAAATTACGCTCCACCTGTCAGGTCAAACAATCAACCCTAACTGTCTTGCTTTTTCAACCGCCTGTGTGCGGCGCTTTACATCCAGTTTTAAAAACAAATTGGAAGTATGTGTTTTGATGGTGGGAAGTGATAAGAACAAACGGTCGGCTATTTCCTGGTTGCTCAGCCCTTCGGCCATGAGTTGCAGCGCTTCCAGTTCCCGGCTGCTTAATCCCAACTGATGTTTTTGTTTTTCAAGTTGCAGCAAATCTGCTTCTGAAAGTTCTTTTACCACCACCGGTTTTTCCACCACTACTGTTTGAATTTCAGTTTTTGGTTTCATGAGCTTGAGTGCCAGCCAAATACCCAACCCTGTAAAGAGAAGGGCAATGAACAGCATGTATAATTCATAAGAGTGATTCATTAAAACAAATTTGTACTGCATCACCTGCAATACAATAAGCAGCACTACTAAGGATAGTGCGTAGAGTAGTACCTGTTTATATTTTTTGAAGAGATGAATCAAAACAATACGAAAGTACTTGATTCTTTAAAAATTTTCAGTGATATTGGCTGGGACACCAACATCAGCCAAATCCATTTATTTTTAGGCTATGAAATGAGCCATAATAAAATATTCATTTTTATACTAACCGATAATGAATATTTTTTATGGCGAATAACATGTGACAAAAAAACATTTAAAAGCACACATGAAATTATTTATCACCTCTATCATCTTTCTGCTCACCATCAGCACGGCAGTATCACAACAGCAAATAAAAAGCTTTGTAAAACAATATCAAACAATCATTGCTTCTGTTGAAAATGATAACAATTATTCAGGTTACGAAGCCATTGCAAAAGCCATCGGCAATAAAAGAGTGGTGATGCTGGGTGAGCAGGATCATGGTGATGCGCCCGCCTTTCTGGCCAAAACAAAACTCATCAAATACCTGCATGAGAAAATGGGGTTTACAGTACTGGCTTTTGAAAGCGATTTCTTTTCACTTACAGAAGGGCAATCAGAAATCAACAACGATACATCAGGGTTGCGCAAGTATATGAGGGGAAACATTTTTCCAATATGGCCGTATTGTGATGCCTGTGATGATTTGTTTAACCATTATCTACCGGCAACTTTTATGTCTTCCGCTCCCATTACTGTTACCGGTTTTGATAATCAGTTGCACGGCAGTTATACCCGAAGAAAAATCAACAGTTACTTAGATTCCATACTCAGCCTGCTGAAAACAGAAATACCGAACTATGAAACAACACGTTCACAATTATTGACATGGACCGACTCCCTTGTAAAAAACTACGGAAAAAAATTTGGCAAAAAAGAAGACTTTGAAAACTATGAAACGTTAATGAAACAGATAAGCATGGCATGGGTACAAAAAAATGGTGAAGATTACACAGCACGGCTGCTGCAAAGTATCATTGGATTCAACAATCAGTCGTGGCATTATTATGGAAGAAACTGGTGGGAAGGTGGTATGATGCGTGACAGAGAAATGGCAGCGAACCTTGACTGGCTGGTGAATGTGAAATACAAAAATGAAAAAATAATTGTATGGGCTGCTAATGGTCATATAGTAAAGAACAGCGGCAACTTAAGTAATATGCAACATACTGCTATGGGTACGTTCTTTTGTGATAAACCGGGCAATGCAGAACAAACTTATATTCTTGGTTTTACTTCGGCACAAGGAACTGCCGGACGTGTTACCATCAAAAACGGTGTCTATAATATTGTTCCCGCAAAAAAGAATTCGTTTGAAACCTGGTTTGGAGAAACTCCTTTTGCGTTTATTGATTTTTTACAGTACCGCAGTTCTGGCTCCAATGAATTTTTTCTTATGAAAGGAGGGGGCCACAGTTATGGAGGCAAACAACCATGGACACAAGCCTTTGATGGTATTTTTTATATCAAGAATATGTATGCCTGTAAAAAAAAGTTATAAACCCGTCGCCCGTTCCTGCGCCTCTGTATAACGGTTGCCCACAATTGTAATTTGTGCTGATGCTTTTTCAATCTCCGCTAAATCTTCTGTAGTTAATTGTAAACTTGCTGCACCAATGTTTTCTTGCAGCCGGTGCAATTTGGTGGTGCCGGGTATGGGTACAATCCATGGCTTTTGTGCCAGCGCCCATGCCAGTGCAATTTGTGCAGCCGTTGCATTCTTCTTGGCGCCGATGGCAGTGAGCAAATCAACCAATGCTTTGTTGGCAATGCGAGCTTCCTGTGTAAAGCGGGGTAAATTATAACGGATATCCTGTGTTTCAAAACTTTTCTTTTCATCAATGGCGCCGGTTAAAAATCCTTTGCCCAATGGAGAGAATGCCACCAAACCAATTCCCAGTTCTTCAATAGTGGGAATGATTTCGGCTTCATGCTGTCTTGTCCATAAAGAATATTCACTTTGCAAAGCTGTAACCGGCAGCACTGCATGCGCACGACGAATGGTGTTTGCACCTGCCTCACTCAAACCAAAGTGTTTTACTTTTCCTTCAGCAATTAAATCTTTTACAGTTCCTGCTACATCTTCAATGGGTACTGTTGGGTCAACACGGTGCTGATACAACAAATCAATTGTTTCCACCTGTAAACGTTTTAAGGAACCTTCAACAGCAGCACGAATTCTTTCCGGTTTGCCTGTAACACCTTTCATCTTACCATCTTCAATATTAAAACCAAACTTGGTGGCAATCACTACTTTGTTGCGAAATGGTTTCAATGCTTCGCCCACCAGTTCTTCATTGTTATACGGACCATATACTTCGGCTGTATCAAAAAAATTCACACCCATTTCAACCGCTTTTGCAAGCAATGAAATCATGTCTTTCTTTTCAGGAAAAGGTGCATAAGAATAGGTCATACCCATACAACCAAGACCAATGGCAGAAACTTCAAGCGTACCTGATTTACGAGTAGCGATTGTTGTGTTCATTGTTGCAAGATTATAAAATTGATAAACCTGTTTAATACTTTACAAATTTCATGATTGATTGAAATGAAGTGTAAGATAGTACCAGAACAAGGTATGCTTATTTGATTATTATCAAATAAAACGCTGCAGTTCTCACCTTAAAAAAATAAACAGGCCTGCTTGTTTTTACCGTGAATCATCCTTGACGTCAATCCATTGTACAGTTTCGCATCCGTCCACACCACGCCTGCAATGTGAATGACCGCATAAGAATAAAAAGCCCATTGCAACAATTCATGTATTTCTTTAGCAGGGTCGTGAATAGATTTAAAAAAGGGCACATCTTCAAACGCCATGATCAAACCGGTGCAACCCATCGCAATGATGAGGATATAAAAAATGAGATACCCGAACTGTACGATGCCGTAATGCTTTTTCTCAAATATTGTTCCTTCAACCCGTTCTTTTCGCCTGGCTGCCGTTTTAAGTTTGAATGATAAACGACTGCTCCTGCCCATCTGTATTTCAATAAACATGCGCCATACCAATAATAAACAACAGGTATAGGCGTTTAGACAACCCAAATTTATTCTCGGATGTTTTATGGCCCTTATTTCTCAACAAAGATGATTTACTGCTTCACAAACCAAAAAGCGGGTTAATAAAGCTATAATTTAATTATAATCACCAAAAATACTTGAACAACCAAAATCCCTAAGGGACAACTAAACGCCTATACCAAATAAACAAATACCAAAGCCTGCATATTTGTGCAGTTCCCAGATGGGTTCACGAAATGTACTTACGATGGCTCTTGTTTGTTCTCTTTCCAGCGTTACGCCTTTTTGCTCAGCGGCTGCAGTTACTGCATGTATTTGTGCACCACCGTCCAGAATAAATTCATTAATGCTTACTGTTATTACTGAAACGGAAAAGAACAAAGCCGTTGCCCAATGCCAGATGCGGATGGATAATGGTTTGGCATCAGTAAAAGGACGAACAGTGGTTGATGGGTTGCTCATGCTGATGAGATTGTGCTGCAATTTAATTGTTTGCTGTAATGCAGCAGCGCCATCCTTCACATTACACAGCCGTTTGCAAACAGATTATTGAGTGATGGTTTGAAAATTCATCACCACAGGTGCATCTTTCCCGTTAAACTCTATCGCCAGCACTGCATCATCTTTAATAATATGATTGTATTTTACAAACTCCTGCCAGTTAAAACTCACCGGCAACAGTACATAACGGAATTTATGGTGATTGAGTTTGTTGGCTTCAATGAGTTTTGATTTGAGTGAAGCATCCACTTCTTTATTAAACAACCCAGGCGGTTTTATTTTATGATGCAAATAATAATCAATGGTAATGAGTTGTAACAGCACTTCATCTGCAGCGTAGTGTTCTTTTGCAAAATCACAGATGAGTTGATACACATCCTTCAACTCATGTTGATGAAAGTTGGAATGCTGCTGAAAATAAGTGCCGAGGCCGAGTAAAAAATCAAACACGCTGTAATAGGCTGTTACATATTTTAAGGTGTTGATGGTTCTTGGTTTGTTCCAGTAAATTTCCAATGCTTCTTCTGCGAGCGTGATTTTTGCCAGCTCTTCTTTGCTCAGGTATTTGCTTTCAATAATCTGGTACGGAGCTGCCGGATCATATTTGTACCCATGCTGCTCTGTTTTATAACGCATGGGCGTGCCTTTTAAAAATTTGAGAAAGCCCAGTTGCAGTTCGGGCGGAAAGAGTTTGAACACTTCTTCAAAACTGTATTTGATGTCGTCATAATATTCAAGGGGCAAGCCAACGATCAGATCCAAATGCAATTCCACTTTATCACGCACCTGTGCAATAATGCTTTTTGTTTTTTCAAAGCTCTGTTTGCGGCTTACTTCCAGATTTACTTTTTGATTCACCGTTTGAATACCGATTTCAAAACGAAACAAACCTTTTGGCACTTTTTCATTGATGAACTGAATAATATCCGGATGCAGAATATCAGCCGTTATTTCAAACTGAAATACATTTTCAGGGCGATGATGATCTAAAATGAACTGAAATATTTCCAATGAAAAGTCCCGCTTCATATTAAACGTCCGGTCAAGAAATTTGATCACTCTCCCGTTTTGCATTAAGTACAACAAATTGTCTTTGATGTCTTTCATCGGCAAATAGCGTACTTTATTATCAAGGCTTGCCAAACAGAATTCGCATTTGTACGGACAACCACGGCTGGTTTCGATATAACTGATTTTATTATACAAATCTTCAGCCGGGTCGTGCATGTATGGATTCACACCAATGAAATTACTCATATCATACATGGCGCTGCGTTCCATGTAATGCACTTCACCCTCTTTCTTCCACGCAAGATTGGGTACTGATGAAACATTTGGATACGTATTCAAAAACTCATGAAAAGGAATTTCGCCTTCACCTGTAATAATAAAATCAACACAATCATGTTGTATCATTTCTTCCCATTCATAACTCACTTCAGGTCCGCCCAGTAAGATTTTTGTTTGCGGATTGATGGCTTTGATTTTTTGTGCCACTTCCAGTGTTTGTGTAATATTCCAGATATAACAACTAAAAGCCACTACATCATAGGCAGCACATTCATTGGCTATTGCATCCTTTGGTTGTTTGATGGTGAATTCTTTCCAATGCAGCCGCTCATCGGTTTTATTCAATGTATAAAGCAGCCGCACCGCCAAATTCATGTGGATGTACTTTGCATTTAATGTGGTGAGCAGGAACTGCATAACAAAATTTGCGCAAAGATACTGGCTTATCATTCCCTGCACATTCCCGTTTTTTTAGAAAAAGATGATGTTTTATTGTGCATGCTTGTTCTAATTTGTATTTTACATCAACTTAACCCTGCTTATGTGTACATACTTTCTTAATTCCGGAAAGGTTTTACCTTTTTACAAGGCTTTCATAAAAAAATGCGGGTTACAGGGTAACAAACGGTAATGTAAATACATATACTGAAAGAGTGCAGTGTGTTTATTTAAAATCAGAATATTGTTTTATGCCATATAATCACCCCCAAAGCCCCACCATATGAAGAAAGTATTATTCTTATTGCTCCTGTTTTTTTGTAATGCAGTACGCAGCCAGCCCAATCAAATCAATATTGTAAACTTTACAGTAAAGAACACACTCCCTGCAAAAATTGATGACTGGCTTACAGTGCCGGGTGCATTGCTACTCTCTGCTCAAAAATCGCCGCAGGCAAGAGATTTAAAGGCAGCGCTCATGATTCAAATCAGAAGCGGTGGTGCAGTTATTTGCGGAACCAATGCAGCAGGCGCAAGACCATTGGATCCGTTTGATGTAAGGGCTTTTAATACCTCCGAACTTTTGGGTTTATTAAACAATTGCAAAGAGCTGAAAGAAGGCGCTTACACCATCTGTGCACAATTTTTTTCAACAGACCGTAAAGAACTGAGCCGTGAAGTATGTAAAGATTTTAAAGTGGAAGGCGCTCAAACAACAGAATATGCACCGCCTGCTTTAATTACTCCTGACAATGAAAAGAAACTGAGTACACAGCAACTACAAGGGCCGGTTACTTTCCGCTGGACGCCGCTTGTACCCAAACCACAACAACCTGTTACCTACCGTTTAAAAGTATGGCAACTGATGCAGGGGCAAAATGGTACAGATGCTATGCGTACCAATCCACCCATTGTTACAAAAGATGTGGACAATATTACACAGGCTGTTGTAAGTGGTATTTATACAGGGCCCTGCCGTCCGCCGTATTTGTGTGATTATGTTTGGAATGTACAGGCATTAACAAGAGATGGCAAACCCATTGGTAATAATAATGGCACCAGTGAACCTTTTAGATTTAAAGCAGATGATGATCAAACAGCATCACCACCTAAAAATATTTTTCCGGCTGATAAAAAACAGTTTACTGAAAAAGAAATGGGCGCTCCTGTTACATTTCGATGGACACCACCTGTGCCCAAGCCACAGGAACCTGTTACCTATCGTTTAAAAGTGTGGCAACTGATGCAGGGGCAAAATGGTGCAACCGCCATGCGTACCAACAAACCCATTGTTACAAAAGATGTAGCAGATATAACAGAAGCAACTGTAAGTGGAATTTACACAGGCCCATGCAGACCTCCTTACTTATGCGACTATGTTTGGACAGTGCAGGCATTGAATAAAGCAGGCAATCCCATTGGCAACAATAATGGAAACAGTGAACCTACTGTGTTTAGTATGGTAGCGTCAGGAGCCAACGCAGAATTTAAGATTGATAGTGCTGTTTGTTTACCAAAAGAAAATGGGTTATTCAGGTATCACATCTGGGGCCATTATAAAAATATGGCAAGCAGCAGTAATAATATTTTATTGAACGATGCATTGAGTTTTCCAGGCTATCCATCAAACCCAAATCCAGGACCCGGCACTAATTTAAGGAACAACATAAGAATGAAAAGCGGAACGTATAACGGGGCGTTAACCATGAACGATATTTTAGAAGCAAGTTCGGGAACAATAAGCAACATAACACCATTACCGGCTTCTATACTCACTCCCGCATCGCTGGCACCAAATTCTACTCACAATTTTCAATTTGATTACAGCACATCCACAAACAGTCCGGTTCAATTTACTTACTATGGCCTTGTAGATGATGCTTTGAAGTTTAATGCCAACAGGAATTCCAGGAATGAAATTGACAGCTTAAAATATCCCAGGTGCCCCTGCAGCGCCTGTGATGAAGTTACCATTAATGTAAACCAGCAGGGGAACATTACCAATACTGGAAACGGGGGATTGAATTTCACTGTCTCTGTTTCTTCCTCACCCAAAAAAGTAAAACGAATACGGGCCGAGCTGGTTTATTTTGATATGAAACCGGAAGACGAAAATTGCCTTACCTGTAACAAGAACGATACCTACTTTGGCAATTTTATAAATGCTTCCACTACCAATAACAATTTTACCGGCGTCATCCAATATCCGCACTCAGCACAGTTTGATGCGCCGGGCGATGTAAACATCAGCGGAGGTGTTCCATTAAGTTTTACAGTAAGCATACCACCTATGGTGAGTTGCTGCAATGCGGATGTAAATTTTTGTATACGATATGTACTAACCTATGAAGACTGTACAGTATGCAATAAACTGGTATGTTATAATTATAAAATTACCGGTTGTCAGAAAAAATAAAAAAATTAAACTAACACTAAACAATACGTTATGAAACGTTTCAAATATTTATTCTTGTTGTGTACGCTGACAGCCGGTTACATATCAGGATATTCACAGACACAAACGCTGGGAATTAATCAAACCGCCACCGGCAACCCCGGTAATAATTGCGGAACCTGCTACACTATTACTATTGCTTACTCCATCAGTAATACAAATGCCACCGGCACACAGGTAAAAGCAACCTTTAATAATACTGTATTTGATGTATGCAGCTATGGCAGTTCGTCCGCTTCGGTATCGGGCGCCACCACCACATTAACTTTTAATGAGGGAAACAAAGCAACTGGTGCCTATTCTGTTTCTTATAGTATTAAATTCAAGCCAGGCATGGCCTGCACCGGCCTTAACGGTACATTAAATGCAACCATTCAAACCATTGAACAGCCAACTCCTGTAGCCGCAAGCCCATTAACACTCACAGCCACCTCTACGGAAACATGGGCCATTACAAAGTATATACAATATGGTGGCTGGATTTGGTACCAGGGGTATACCGTGGGCAGCCCGTTTAATTATAATGTAGCTAATTGTGGAGCTCCCGTTGATGTTTATTATCACATCAGGGTTTCCAATGGAGCAGGTTGTATTAATCTTTCCAGCTCAAGCATAACGGATAATCTGCCATCTAATGCTACAGTAGCAGATGTAAAAGACGGAACATTAACCAATATACCGTTTACAACCGGTGTGGGCACGGTTACTTTTAATATAGGAAACGGTGGAAATACATTAGATGTTGTAACCGGTGTTTATGACTATTATATTCATGTTACTTTTCCTCCCGGAGATATAGGGCAGACAAAGTGCAATACAGCCACTTTAAAAGGAACCAATGTTTGTACCAATGTTTTAAAATCGCTTAATTCAAACACAGAGTGTATTAAATTAATTGGATCAATACCCGGAAATAGCTGCGGTGGTTTTTCTTCACCTTATTGGTTTGGATCGGGCTACCAGTATTTTATTGGTTGCCCGGCAAGCCTCAATATAGGCCTGGGATTTTATAATCAATGCAATCCGTCTTCACTCAATTGGAACAATATCGGTTATAGTACACCAATACCCGGACAAATTCATGTGGATTCTTTTGCGCTAAATGCTGTGCCTGCAGGCAAATGGGTAACGATAACTGTAAATACCAACACTTGCGGATCATTCACACAAACATTTACAGGGCCATTATCCCCTGCAACCATCAATTTTTACGCAGCACCATTTAATATTCCTGCAGTATGTACTATAACCAATTTTACCCTTTCGTCCAACATGGGTATTAATGGTAACAACAGCTTAAGCTTTGGTCAGTTATATTTTAGTGTGTTAAGCACTGCATGGAATACATTGTTACCTGTAAATGTGGGTAATACCGTAACAATGACCGGAGCAACCTATACAACCAGTAATGGCAATTTCAGTTGTGCGCCATCATTTGTTATCAGTGCTAAAATTCCAAAAGTTGAGGTAATTAAGGATATGTGCAATTATTATAATTACCAGTTTTGTTTGAATGAAAATGATACCATTAATTATTCTATTGCAGTACGTAATTATGGAAACGCCAACCTTACCGGCGCCAGTATAAAAGATATTTTACCAACGGGTTTAGAATATATACCCAACAGCTCTTCTTTCGGAATATACAATACTTATACAAAATGTATTACGGCTGGCCAGCCCGGTACAGGAATAACAGTTGCCCATGCCGAAAATTCTGCTACAACCAATTTACAGTGGAATTTACCGGTACTTGCTGCCACCTGCAATGCCGGCAGTGATTGGTATGTTATTAATTTCAAAGCAAAGATCACCAATTTAGCACCTGCCGGATTATTGACCAATTCTGCCAGCTGCTTTGATGCCACCAATACGGTAATGAGTGAAGTGAACCCCTGGAATAACTCCACATATGTATATGTATGTGAAAAGAAATTAGCTTTAGAATTAATAAAAGAGGTGAGTAAAGACAGCTTGATTTGGGATAGCTGTGTATCTGTAACTGCCGGTGCCCCTGTATATTATCGTTTAAAAGTTCATAACCCCGGGAATGTGGCTTATTCACAAATCCGCCTTATTGATTTATTTCCCAATACATCTATATCTGGCAGTGATGTATATGTAGTAAACTGTAATTCGAGAGGAAGTTCGATGCCGGTATATTTAACGAATTATATTCCTTTAGGCAGTGCATCATTCATAACCTATTCAACCAATCCTCAGCCCAACAGGGCAACTGCGGCCGATTTAAATTTAATACCCAATAATACTATTGGCTGCAGCACTCCTGTTACATGGGGTATTCCACCGATTGGAACTATCCAGAATCAAAAATCTGTTCGTATTGATTTTGGCACATTTGTGTTAGGTGCCGGACAAACAGAAACATTTTATTATAAGGCACAAACGCCACCCGGCGCTACACCCGGAATGACAGGTTGGAATAGTTTCGCAGCTTCGGCCGTGCAAAATGCCGTACAAACCTTAGGTGCCGAATCGCCAAAAGTTTGTGTAAATATTATTGATACGGGCTGCGGATGTATCGGCAATTTTGTTTGGTTTGATGCCAATAACAATGGATTGCAGGATAGCGGTGAACCAGGAATCAATGGATGCACTATTACACTCTATAATGCCTCCAATGTTCAGATCGGATCACCAGTTGTTTCCACCTTTGATATAAACAACAATCCCGGATACTACAGTTTTTGCGGATTAACAGCCGGCTCTTATTATTTAGTGGTTACTCCGCCTGCAGGCTATTCTCTTACAATACAAAATAACAGCAACCCTGCATTAAACAGTGATATTAATCCAAACAATAATACCAGTGCAGTTTTTGCATTCAATTGCCAAACCAATAATGACTTAGATATCGGACTTGTAATTGATGATGGTTGCAACTGCAATAAGAGCAGTTGGGGAGATATCTATATCAGCGACAATGTTATCATTAATCCGCAATTAGGCCTGGCCAAAGCGGCAGTTCCCGTTGGAGATGCTGTTCCATTTCCGGGTGCCGGCACCACTACTAAATTACATTGCAAAAAAGACCAGGGACCTATAACACTGAAATGTAAAACAACTTATAATTTCTCTGCCTCTTACATTTGTAACAAACCTTCCTGTGGCTCTGTAAATATTGTGGTTACACTTCCAAACGGAAATACTACTACCAGTACAGGAACAGCAAGCTTTACCACCAATGACGGTGGTATTTATTCCGTAGCTATTTATGGTATGTGCGGAAATAAGATTTGCGACAGTTGTAAATTTGTGTTCAAAGTAGTATGCCCTGTTTGCCCTTGTGATCCCAAGCTTACTGTAAAACCAACTACTCAGAGCATCAGCCATATTACTTCTCCGCCTCCGTATACGTTATTAAGTCAGAATTTTTCTATAACAACCCCACCGGCAATGCTCTACACTCAGGTAAGAGCAGAAGTAGTTGGCTTTACCTTACAGAGCGGATTTAATAATGAATGTATCAGTTGTAAAAACTTACCATATACATGGAGCAGTATTTATAACGCATCCAACATAAACACCAATATTATGGTAGCAGACAGTATAACGATGGGAGTAATGCCACCGGTAATACAATTCACCCCATCGTTAACTAATACACATCAGAATCCTAGGGAAACAATATGGAGTGATTACAACGGATTTACCATGCCACCCACATTGAACATGCAGTTTATATTACCGCCAAAATCCATTATTACCTGTTGTACGTTATATGCTAAGATTTGTGTGAAGTTTACTTTCCGTGACAGGGATTGTAAAGAATGCGAAGTGGTTGTATGCTTTAATTACAGTATTCCCCCTTCTTCAGTACACGACAACCCTGCTGATGGAAGTGGTACAGAAACCGGAATTCCCAATACAGTGAAAACCGGAAATTTAATGGCAACTGCAATAGATGGCGAGTGTAAAACATGTAAAGAAAATGAAATGGCTCCTGTTAATGAGCCGGCAGTTAACAATAACAGTATTGGGTTATTACCTACAGATGCCAATAAGCAGGAGGAAATAACGATCGAAGCTTTAGAGAAGCAATTAAAATTATTAACTGAGTTAAAAAATAAAGGAATAAAAAGAGGTGATGTGGAATTGATTCCTGTGGTAGAAAATAAAATTAAAGAGCTAAAAAGCAGGCCGGCAGTTAAAGGGAATAAAAAGTAAAACCACCAGCCAATGAACAGAATTATTATTTTTTGTTTCTTTCTGCTAAGCAATATAATGTGCCTGTCACAAAAACCATTCAGCATCAGCGGAACAGCCGGTGTAAACTATGAGCATTACGGATTGAGCCGTTCGCCCAGCGGATGGACAGGGTTTACACCACGCAAACCCTGGAACCAGGTGCGGTTTACGTTTATGCCCAATATACAGTTTGGTAAAAATTTTAAACTGCCTTTGAATATTAACATCGCCACAAGGGCCACCAATTTTGCAGGCCCATTCAGTGGTATTGGTAAACAAAATTTTTCGCAATACATCACCAACCCTTTAAATACGATTGGCGCCAATCCCAAATACAAATGGGCAGAGCTGCAACTGGGCACACAGTATTTGAATTACTCTGCATTAAGTACAGGTGATGTGGGTGTGTTTGGTGCGGGCTTTGATTTGCGTCCTAAAAAATATATGATCAAATTCTTTTATGGTTTATCGCAACAGGGTGTGAATTTTTTTACAGGTCCGCCGGCTGTTACCGGTGCGTATAAAAGAAACAACTGGATGTTTCAGTTTGGAAAAGCAGAAGAAGGAAAATATGAAGTGAGTTTGAATTTTGTAAAAGCAAGAGATGCTGTGGCTTCATTAATTACACCACCGCCAACAGTAAAACCGCAGGAAGGATTTACCACCAGCTTTGTAACAAAAGCCAACTTTGCCAAGAAATGGTATATCAATTTTGAAGGCGCTCATTCGTATTATACAAAAAATACATTGCTGCCGGTTGATACAACCATTCCTTCATTCAAACCTTTTATTGAAGCACATACTTCCACCGTGCGTGACTGGGCTGCAGATGCAGGTATCGGCCGCAAATCAAAAAACTTTGATATTGGTGCAAGAGTAAAATACATAGGTGCAGGTTTTCAAACACCCGGTTATCCGTTTATGCTGCCCGATCGTTTGGACTATACACTCAACACCCGCATACTGGCATGGAAAAATAAAATGAACATTACGGCCAGTGCAGGGCAACGGGTAAACAACGTAAAGAACACAGCCCTGCGTGCCAAACAGTTTATCGGCAACCTCAACTGGTTTACACAGTTTAATGATCACTGGAGTTTGAACCTGAGTTATAATAATTTTGGTTTTCAATCAGCCAGCGGTATCAATCCTTTCGGTATCAAGAATGTGAGTAATGATCTGGGCATCAACCCCACTTATACATGGATGAATGAAAAAGTAATGCACCTCTTAAGTTTGAATTACAATTACAGCAAGTATGATGAACGTGATATCATTACCGGCAACATCACCTCCAACAACGCCCATACCGTATTGCTCACCTATGTGCCCACCTTTCTCACCAAAGAGTTTACACCTGATTTCAGTGTGATGTATTTCAATAACAAGCTTCCTTTATTTCAACTCACATTAATAACAGTGAGCAGCGGTTTGAGTATGCCTTTTGCCAAAAAGAAAGGAAACTTCCGTGGACAGTTGCAATACAATTATTCTAAAACCAACAGCAACAAAAACAATAATAACATCATTGCATCCTGCACTGTTGACTGGAAACTCACCAAGAAATTAACCTGGAACAATTTTTTCAGTTCCAACTATTTTAAATACGGAAACGAAATTATTCCCAACAATGCCTCTTATCTTGAAAGCAATATCCGCACGGGTTTGCTGTACAGGTTTGGTAAATAAATAAACTATGAAGAAGAAAACAATTATACTGTCAGCATTTCTTATCAGCGCCATTACTACCATGGCACAAATAACAACAAGCTTATTTGTAAACCCCGCACCACCTTCCAGTTTATACGAATGGGGCAGCCGTAAAGATGTGCTCACTTATGTAGTGGTAGTACAGGGCGGTTTGCAGGCACAGGTAAAAATAAAAGCAGAATTAAAACTGGCTGATGGAACCATTGCAGGCACCACCAATCTTTCAACTGCTAAAACTTATCCGTTAAGAGATGGTAATAATCTTTTTGGTGCCACAGATGTATTGCCATTGGAAGCCATGCTCTTTAACGGAAAATACAAAAAGGCGTATGAAGCAACGGGCAAACTGCCTGCTGATAATTATCAGCTCTGTGTAACATTGGTTCGCCCGGTTGATTTTACACCCATTGGTGAAACACGTTGCCGCAGTTTTAATTTAGCTTCGCTTCAATTGCCCATACCAGTAATGCCGTTGCAGGATGCCATACTTACGAGTGAGCAGGCACGCACTGCAATCATTTTCAGATGGACACCCGTAGTACCCAAACCATCTGCACCTGTTCAATACCGTGTGCAGGTGTTCCCGGTGTTGCATGATCAAACACCGATGCAGGCTTTCAGAAGTAACCCGCCATTGCTGGATAAAGCAGTAACAGGTACCACACAATACATCTGGCAGCCACAATTGTCAACACTTGCATATAGCACAGAAGCTGACAGCAGCAGTAATAAAAATCTCACATTCATCTGGACCATACAGGCTACTGATGGTGCAGGCAATCCGTTAAGCGATGGAAATATTAATGGTGATGGAAGAGCAGAACCCATGGTGTTTCATATTGCACCGCCGGTGAATGGTTCAAAAAAGTTGAAGGAGGAAGTAAAGAAGTTGAATTAGAAGGAATGAAGCAGGTTGATTTAGAAACGTACCATACACTGCAAATATTATAACTACTACAGTAATTGATTTTCGTTGCTAAACTTTTAGCTTCGCACCCATGTACAAAAAACAGCTTACGCCGGAGCAGGCTTTTCAAAAAGCAAAACACTATTGTGCCTACCAGGAGCGCTGCCACAGTGAGGTAAAAGAAAAACTGTATTCGTTCGGTTTGAGAAAAGCAGAAGTGGATCAACTGTTTACCCAATTAATAGATGAAGATTATTTAAACGAAGAACGTTTTGCCATTCAGTTTGCAGGCGGCCATTTCCGCATGAAACAATGGGGCCGCATTAAAATTAAATACGAACTCAAACAAAAACAGGTAAGCGAATACAATATCAAAAAGGCATTAAAACAAATTGATGAAACAGAGTATGAGCAAACATTAAAAAAACTGTTTGATGTCAAAGCCAAAACCTTAAAAGCAGAAACCAATCAGTTTATTAAAAAACGAAAGTTGCAGGATTATTTATTACAAAAAGGTTATGAGCTGCAATTAATTCAGCCACTGCTGTAAAATAAAACCTGAAATCTGTACATTGCAGCATGCCAAAACGTTTACTTTTTACAGCTTTAATGTTCATTGTAATTTCCGGCTCTGCCCAAACAAAAATATTTACCAAAGAACTTACTGTTGTTACTGATAACGACAATTATGATTTTGAATTAACGGATCGTTATTACTCGAATGGTTTTATTATCAATTATAACTGGCTGTCTCAAAAAACATCAGCAGCCGTAAGTAAAACCATCAACCGCACAGAGTTTTCGCACAAAGTGTATAACCCCATCATCAATAATTATTCATTGGATAATGTGCTTCAGCATATGGATCGCCCCTATGCAGGCTGGCTCAGCGGCAGCTATGGTGTTACAAAAATTTATACCAAACAGCATGTGCTGCAATACAATGTTACCGTTGGTATTATGGGCCCGGGTGCATTGGGCGAACAAATTCAAAATGGCTGGCATAAACTTATTGGTTTGTACAAAGTGTATGGCTGGGACAGGCAGTTGAAAAATGAACCGGGTTTCAATCTTTCAGCGGAATATTATCATTCGCTCAGTCAATCTGCGCCGCAAAAAAATATTTCAGTACATGCTGTTTCAAAAGCAACACTGGGCAATACGTTTACCAATATAGCGGCGGGCATGCTGTTAAAACTTGGCTGGCTCAATCAAGAAAATGAAACAGGTTACTGGAGCGGTAATCTTGGAGCATCATCCAAAACATTCCGTAAAAATGAATTCATTTTTTTCCTGGAACCATTACTGCAATACCAGGCTTACAATGCAACCGTGCAGGGTGGCCTTTTCCGGAAAGATAAAGGCGTGTTTATTTCTGCTATTGAACCTATTGTGTTTCAAACCAAAACCGGCATCATGTTTACCGGAAACAAATTTGGCTTTCGCTGGTATTACACCTTCCGCACCAAAGAAGCAACAAAGATGATGAAGGGTGAGCACTGGGGAAGCATCGGCGCTACGCTTCGTTTTTAATTTGATGGTACGGGCAGTTGGCTCATTGGGCATCGGTGTTGCCACGCTCGTTTCATGGTTCCGTTTCCATAGCATCATGTAAAAGCGTTGTCCCGCAACAGCGGAATACTGAGCGAAGCCGAAGTATCACTCACCCGTCCGAACGGAATTCATCCGGGCGGGCTTCTTAGTTCTGGTTTCAATCATCAACTCATCTTTAGTGCGTTCTTGTTAGTCAGTGTAAGAATTTTAATACTTTCAATGGCTTGTTATGACTCACCCCTGCCCCTCTCTGCAAGCAGAGAGGGGTAAGTAAACTCCATCACACTAATAAATTTTAATAGATTATTTCTTTAGGTATATACGCTTAGGTATTCCAAAAAAAATCACACGTGATGTTTTTAAGATGCCGTTATTTATAATTTTAAAGCTCATTGTTGATGTATTTACTATTAGACGATGGAAATCACAAATCGCTGTTTTATCGAGCCAATTTTTTGCCGAAAATAAAAATGGGCGACTTAAACGTATATACCTATATTTCTTTTTAATGTATTTCAGAAATATTCATGGAATTGAGCGAATCAGCCTCAGAGAGGCGCAATGTCAGCAGACAGTTAAAAAAATAGAAAGAGCTCCGTAGGAGCGAAATGTTTTAGATACCGGTCCTGCGGAGCTTAGATTCCTTAATTAATAACATTACCGGGCAGGTTCAGGGAAAAATTTCTTACTCTTATAGGCAGTTCATTTTTATTTCTCAACTTTACAGCATGAGTCATCTTTCATTCACATTGGTGCAAACAAAACTGCATTGGGAAAATAAAGAAGCCAACCTGCAGATGCTGGAACAAAAAATAAAATCCATTCAGCATCCCACGCAGGTTGTTGTACTGCCCGAAATGTTTTCAACCGGCTTTAGTATGAAACCGGAACTGCTGGCAGAAGATATGAACGGCCCAACAGTGGAATGGATGAAACGTGTGGCAGCAGAAAATAAAATTATTCTAACGGGAAGTGTAATAATAAAAGAAGAAATGGTTCAGGCCGGTGATACCGTCCCGACCCGTTATTTCAACCGTCTCATCTGGATGTTGCCTAATGGTCAATTGGCTTACTATGATAAACGACATCTTTTTGCATTTGCAGGAGAAGATGCACATTATACCGCCGGAGCAAAACGTTTGATTGCATCTGTAAACGGAATTAAAATAAACTTGCAGGTGTGTTATGATTTGCGGTTTCCGGTGTGGGCAAGACAGGCCCCAACCTCACCCCCAGCCCCTCTCCAAAGGAGAGGGGAGCAAGAGCCCGAGTATGATATACTCATCTATGTTGCCAACTGGCCCGAAAGAAGAAAACATGCATGGCGCAGTTTATTACAAGCAAGAGCCATCGAAAATCAATGTTATGTACTTGGTGTAAACCGTGTGGGCGATGATGGCAATGGAATTTATCACAGCGGCAACAGCATGGTGGTTGATGCCATGGGCGAAGTGTTGTATGAAAAAGAACATGAAGAAGAGTTACATACGATTACTCTTTCAAAAAATAAACTGGAAGAGATACGTCATAAACTTCCGTTTTTAAAAGATGCGGATGATTTTCACATCAGTCTATAATTTTTTTATGCAGGCATTATGCAACGCAACCGTATTTGATGGTACAAAGATGAATGATGGCCTTGCTGTGCTTATTTTTTGCCGCTGTTGGTGTTGCACAATGTTCAACTATGTACTAAAGAAGAGCCGTGCACTCCGTCCGCCGTCGTTGTGTCTTTTGACCAACGACACATGCACTGCAGCCTTTCCAGTTACTCCTTCCAATGTGTAAGAAAACCAAAATCATCTGCAAGTGTTTCATAAAACCTGGCTGATGAG
>JAIEQM010000076.1 GCA_019747705.1 Chitinophagaceae bacterium
ATTTACAAACAGTGTTTTTTAAAACGCATGAACAAAGAGGTTAAGAGAACAAGGGAGGGTTGCTGCATTTCTCTTAATCTCTTCTTCTCTTTGTTTTATTTACAAACAGTGTTTTTTAAAACGCATGAACAAAGAGGTTAAGAGAACAAGGGAGGGTTGCTGCATTTCTCTTAACCTCTTCTTCTCTTTGTTTTATTTACAAACAGTGTTTTTTAAAACGCATGAACAAAGAGGTTAAGAGAACAAGAGAGGGTTGCTGCATTTCTCTTAACCTCTTCTTCTCTTTGTTTTATTTACAAACAGCATCTCTGGTTTCATATCAATAGCCTGTTATCTGTATCAAGACCCCTTTGTAAAAAAATCGTTTTCCTTTTTTATTCAGAAACTCCGCCTGGGTTGATGGTTGCAGCAATGCATCAGCATAGGCTTTCAAATGTTCTTTTGCAAGCACAGGTGCGGAGCCGCTCAACGCTGCTTCAGTTACATATTTCTCCAGCAGTTGAGGAAGTGTTTGATAAAATAATGAAGGGCTTATAAAAACATCTGCTCCCAGTATGTGGTTACCTGTTACAGCAATAAAACCAACATAGCTGCTGTCTTTGCTCCTTAACAAATTATAGAGCTGGTACATGCAGTTGCTGGCTGTATCAGCAAATTTTTTTTGATTTAAAAGAGAAGCATAGGAAGAACTGCCGGTTTGATTGTTTTGTTTGAGCAGTTTTCTTATTTCATCCCACACTTTTGTCTGGCTGTTTGCCGAGTCAATAATTTTTTGAAGTCCATTAGCTACGCTGCCACGATGTATAAATTTTTTTTCATGTGTACTCCACCTGTTTTCTTCCACACAATAAACAGGAACGGTATGCTGCTTTGAAGATGAGGGTAAAACAGTATCTCTTGCAAACACCCTGTCCTGCCGGCCACCCATTACAATTTCACCGCTTTTAATGAACAAATCTTTACCGCTGCGGTTTTCAATCATCAGCACATTAATATTCTCCACCATAAAATTGCCCCGCTCTTTAATGCTCACTGTTTTATTCATTAACCCGTAACGGAGGGTGATGTATTTTTTTTGATTGATAACGGTATCGGCAGGCAGCATGGGTTCAATACATTTTACAGGAACGAGCTGAAGATTGCAGCGTATAATGGCACTGTCATACTCCACCCGTACAGCGGGCGCTGTAAATTCTGACTGTGCTTTTGCCATGCAAAAACAGGAAACAAAAAACAAGAAGCAAAATAATTTTTTCATCTGTACTGGTGAAGATAGAAAAATGTATGCTGTTTTGAAAAGTGTTGAAGGTTTGGGGCGCCGGTCTTTATCTTTGCCGTATGAGTGTAAGAGTTCGTTTTGCTCCCAGCCCCACGGGAGGTTTGCATTTGGGCGGTGTACGCACCGTGCTGTATAATTATCTTTTTGCCAAACATCATGGCGGCAAATTTATAGTTCGTATTGAAGACACAGATCAAACACGTTTTGTGGAAGGAGCAGAGCAATACATTTTTGATTGTTTGAAATGGTGCGGGCTGGAACCCGATGAAAGTGTAATACATGGCGGTGAATTGGGTCCGTACAAACAAAGTGAACGTAAAGAGAGCTACCGAAAGTATGGTGAATTATTAGTAGCACATGGCCATGCTTATTACGCATTTGATACCAAAGAAGAACTGGAACAAATGCGTGAAGCCAATAAAACACCCGAAAACCCTTCACCGCAATATGACCATCGCATCCGCAAAAAAATGCGGAACAGTTTAAACTTAACGGATAGTGAAGTAAAAGATTTGCTGGAACAGAATACACCGCATGTGATCCGCATTAAAATGCCTGAGCATGATGTAATCAATTTTACAGATATGATTCGTGGTGAAATCAGTTTTGATACTTCATTGGTGGATGATAAAGTGCTGCTTAAAGCTGATGGTATGCCTACTTATCATTTAGCCGTAGTGGTGGATGATTATTTAATGAAGATCACACACGCCTTTCGTGGTGAAGAATGGCTGCCCGGCGCACCTGTGCATTTATTGCTGTGGAAATATCTCGGCTGGGAAAAACAAATGCCGCAATGGGCACATTTACCGTTGATACTTGGCCCCAATGGAAAACTGAGCAAGCGTGATGGCGCTAAATATGGGTATCCTGTATTTGCCATGAACTGGCTTGATCCTAAAACCAATGAACTCACAGAAGGATTTAAAGAAAAAGGATTTTTGCCGGAGGCATTCATCAACATGCTTGCTTTACTGGGCTGGAATGCAGGCACGGAGCAGGAAGTATTTACCATGGAAGAACTGATTGAACATTTCTCTATGGAGCGTGTACATGCAGGAGGAGCAAAGTTCGATTATGAAAAAGCAAAATGGTTTAACCATGAATGGATGCAGAAGAAAGAAGTACGAAGTATGAAGTACGAAATAGGAAGGCTCCTTGAAACAAACAATATTCCTGTAAATGATGAAGCCCTCCTTGAAAAAGTAATTGAACTGGTGCGGGAGCGTTGCACATTGCTTACTGATTTTGTACAACAGGCAGGTTTCTTTTTCAAAACTCCTGAAACAATAGATGCAGATGCAGTGAAAACCAAATGGAATGATGAAAAGAAAAATTTCTTCATTGAATTTACGAAACAATTGCAGTCACTTGGTAATTGGAGTATGACGGAGATTGAAACCGTATTTAAAAACCTTGCTGCAGAAAAAAATATTAAAGCAGGTGAGTTACAATTGCCCATGCGGGTGATGCTGGTGGGTGGCAAGTTTGGCCCGGCAGTGTTTCAGATTGCTGAGTTGATAGGGAAGGAGGAAACGGTGAAGAGGGTGGGGAATGCGTTGAAAGTACTTTAGCCCTGTATTCTGATTAACTCCGTCAACTCCAAAAAATCAGTTGCATTCAATTGCCCAATCATTTTTATATCAGCATCATCAAGCGTGAACAACCCTTCTGTATTCAACTGCACCTGCTCCGGCGTTCGGATGCCTGGAATAATGGTGGATATTCCTTTATAGCTTAATATATAACTTAACGCCAGTTGGGTTTTGCTGCAATTGTACTTTTTGCACAATTCCCAAACGGGAGCTGTAGCTGCAAGTGTTGCATCAATCACTTCTCTGGTTAAACGGTTTTTGCGGTGATCGTTTTCAGAAAATAAAGAACTGTTATCCGCCTTTGCCGAAGCTTCGGCGGACACGTCAAACTTCCCGGTTAATAAACCAAACTGCAATGGCATGCGTGCAATAATACCATAACCTTTTTGCGATGCAGCAGTTAGTAATGGCAATGCTTTTTGATTGATAATGTTGAGCGCCAGTTGAAAACCATTGCCAAAATGTTCTTTCATTAAAAATTCCGCTTCCGGTAATGGTTCAAAAGTGTTGAGTGATAAACCCCGGTAACGGATTTTGCCCTGCTGCTGCAATTGCTGCATCGCTTCAATACATTCTCCGTTTTGCAAATGCATAATTCTTGCGGTGTGCATCTGATAGTAATCAATAGCATCCCTTTGTAATCTTTTTAATGAAGCTTCACAGGCGCTGATGATGTATGCTTTTGAATAATCAACAGTAAATTGTTCGTTTCTTGAAACATTGCCCGCTTTGGTGGCAATAATGATTTGATTGCTCTTGCCAACAGTTTTTCCCAATAGTTCTTCTGAATGCCCAGGGCCATAAATATCTGCCGTATCAAAAAAGTTGATGCCTGCATCAACAGCTGCATAAATGGCTTTTGCTGAAACTTCATCATCCGCATCGCCCCAGCCAATAGCTGTAGTACCAATCATGGCGCCGCCACCAATAGCCCAGGCGCCAAAACCAATTTCACTTACGTTTAAATCTGTTGCACCGAATTTTCTGTATTGCATACTGTAAGATATTTTATTTGAGGGCAACCACCAAGCTCCACAGCAGTGCAGGTTTTGAACGGAGCCTGCCTTTGTTGGCAGACAGGCGTCGCCTCATCAGCCAAATCAGGGATATGCAGTTCACCTCATAAATTGTATTTTTGTTTTCTAATTTGTTTTTATGAGCAGACCTGTACGTGTATTAGTTGCTAAAGTTGGTCTTGATGGTCACGACCGTGGCGCCAAAGTAATTGCTACTGCTTTGCGTGATGCGGGCATGGAAGTAATTTATACCGGCCTTCGACAAACTCCGGAAATGGTGGTGAATGCTGCACTGCAGGAAGATGTGGATGCTATTGGCATCAGTATTTTAAGTGGTGCACATAATACCGTGTTTCCAAAAGTAATTGCATTAATGAAAGAAAAACAAATGGATGATGTGCTGCTCACCGGCGGCGGCATTATTCCTGAAGATGATATGAAGCAGTTGCATGAAATGGGTGTTGGAAAATTATTTGCGCCCGGTACCAATACGCATGAAATTGCAGATTATATAAAGGACTGGGTAAAAGAACACAGAAGTTTTTAACGATAAGCAATGAAGCGTGAAATAAAAATATTTAAGAGTTTTGAAGAGCAGGAAAAATATTTTCTTGGCTATTTTTATTCACTTTCCCCGTCTGAAAGACTGAAAGCGCTTGCTAAGCTTCAAAAGAAAAATTACCCTGATTTTTTAAAGCCTTCTCCTAAAAAAATTACACTGCATAAAAATCTTAAGGATGGATATTGAGCATCCGGAATTTGTTCTTTTTCTTACATGTGCAGCGCAAAATAACTTACGCTATTTGTGCATTGGCGGTTATGCAGTGAATTATTACGGATACCACAGGGTAACGGAGGATATGGACATTTGGATTGCCCCCACTGTGGAAAACAAAACAGCATTCATCAATACACTTCTTTGTATGGGTTACACTGACAGTGAAATAGATGATATACGTAATGAAGACTTTACAACATATTTCATGTGTTCACTTGGTGCAAGGCCACATGTTATTGATGTACTCACTATTGTTCACAAAAACATTTCATTTGATGCGGCTGAAAGAGAACTCGAAATTCATTTTACTGAAGAAGGGGTTGAAATAAAAATGGTTTCTTACGATTTTTTAAAAGACATCAAACTCCGCTCAGGAAGGCCTAAGGACATTGGGGATATTACCATGCTTGAAAAACTAAGAGATAAAGGGCTGCATTAAATCTCCGGCAGTGTTAACCGTTTGCGTTTTGAATAAATACGGATACCCACAACAATCACTACACAAATAAACAAGTTCAGGTTATAATTGAGCGGAATGAATTTGAGCAGTAAATAAACCGTTCCGCCGGCAGCACATGCTGTTGCATATAACTCACCACGTTTTAATAAATTGGGTACTGCATTGCAGAGGATATCAGCAATCAATCCGCCAAAGGTGGCGGAGATAACACCCATTACCAATGCATATACTTCATTTAATCCATGTGTTAAACTCACTTCAATACCTGCTGCGGTAAATCATCCCAGCCCCATGGCATCTGTATAAAAAACAGTTCGTTTAAAGCGGTTAAGATTTTCTTTAAGTAAGAATGTAAAGGCTGTTCCTGCAAATACAAGTATCAATGCAATATTATCATTGATCCAGTTTACGGGCTTTATGCCAATTAATAAATCTCTTAACGTTCCGCCTCCATATGCGGTGGCAAATGCCAGCACCAGCCCGCCAAAAATATCCATCTTTACGGTGCGTGCTTTAAAAGCTCCTGTAAGTGCAAATACAAATGTTCCGAGATATGTAATAATGGTGAGCAGGCTCATTGTTCTCAAAAATACATTTATTATGAGGCCAGTAATAAAATGTTAATGATATTTGATGCATAGAAATAAAAATTATTTTGACTGTAACTTTCATTTCTCACAGCCGTACTACTCCAAAACCAGAAGAATATGCAAAAAACAATTTACACCATCACAGCAATTTTATTGATGAGCCTCAGCGTAACAGCACAGGAAAACAGCAGCCCTGAAAAAAAGAAAAGCAAATGGTACACCACAAGAGGTGGTGATGCAGGCTTGGTCTCCTTTTCAAACGTGAGCCGCAACGGAAAAATGCTTAACAATGTTCCCCGCTTTACTTTCTTTTTGAACGGAGGCGCCAATTTTAATTATGACTTTGGAAAAAACGCAGGTTTCTTTACCGGCATTAATGGAAAAAATCTGGGTGTTATTTATGATGATAATGACAGTGTTCGTTATAAACGCCGTGTGCTGGCAGTTGGTGTGCCGGTTGGTTTTAAGTTTGGAAATTTAAAAAAGCACAATTTCTTTTACCTTGGCGGACAGGCCGATTTTGCACTGAACTATAAAGAAAAACGTTTTGTAAACGGTGATAAAGTTTCCAAAAGCAATGAGTGGTTTGGTAATCAAACTCCAGGGTTTATGCCCTCTGTATTTGCAGGTTTTCAAACCAACCGTAAACTGGGGTTGAAAGTGCAATACTTTGTAAACAACTTTTTTAATCCGGATTATACAAAGGACAATATAAAACCATTTGCAGGCATGGACGCCAATGTATTTTTCCTTACACTGAGTTATGATTTTTCAGTAAAGGAAATGTTCGGCGTGGAAAAAGATTAAATCATACCATCAGCTCTAATAAAAAAACCCCGGCTCAACACCAGGGTTTACTTTTTTATATCAGATCTTCTTATGCTTTATACTGCCCCACCAGTGATGCCGCCAGTTCACTCATCTTCTTCAACCCATCTTCAGGCAATGCACCTTTCTTAAACTCAGCCAGGATATCAGCGTGTTTGGTTTCCATTTCATGCAGGAAATGCTCTTCAAACTCTTTTACTTTTTTAACAGGCACCTGGTTTAATAAACCATTTGTACCGAGGTAAATAATAGCCACCTGCTTTTCTACTGAGTAAGGAGAGTATTGAGCCTGTTTCAGAATTTCCAAGTTACGTCCGCCTTTATCAATTACCGCTTTGGTAGCAGCATCCATATCACCACCAAACTTAGAGAAGGCTTCCAACTCACGGTAAAGTGCCTGGTCAAGCTTCAATGTACCGGCAACTTTCTTCATGGATTTAATTTGAGCGTTACCACCCACACGGCTCACAGAGATACCTACGTTAATCGCAGGACGGATACCCGCATTAAACAGGTTACCTTCCAAAAATATCTGGCCATCAGTAATAGAGATTACGTTCGTAGGAATGTATGCAGATACATCACCCGCCTGTGTTTCAATAATCGGCAATGCCGTTAATGATCCACCACCTTTTACAAGATGTTTAATGGTATCTGGCACATCATTCATATTCTTTGCCACGCTGTCATCACCAATTACTTTGGCAGCACGTTCCAGCAAACGGCTGTGCAAATAGAATACATCACCAGGATATGCTTCACGGCCCGGAGGACGTTTCAATAACAATGATACCTCACGGTAAGCCACAGCCTGTTTTGAAAGATCATCATAAATAATCAATGCAGGACGACCGGTATCACGAAAGAACTCACCAATAGCAGCGCCCGCATAAGGAGCATAGAACTGCTGCGGAGCAGGATCACTTGCAGAAGCCGCAACAATGGTTGTATATTTCATAGCGCCATTATCTTCCAGTGTTTTCATTACACCGGCAATAGTGGATGCTTTCTGACCAATCGCTACATAAATACAGTAAACAGGTTTACCTGCATCATAAAATTCTTTTTGATTGATGATGGTATCAACGGCAATGGCAGTTTTACCTGTTTGACGGTCGCCAATGATCAACTCACGCTGACCACGACCAATCGGAATCATTGCATCAATGGCTTTGATACCTGTTTGCAAAGGTTCTTTTACCGGCTCACGGAAAATTACACCCGGCGCTTTACGCTCCAACGGCATTTCATACAATTCGCCTGTGAGAGGGCCTTTACCATCAATGGGTTCACCCAGCACGTTAATTACACGGCCACTCATTCCTTCGCCCACTTTAATAGAAGCAATTTGTCCGGTGCGGCTTACTTTAGAACCTTCTTTAATATTCTTGCCTTCACCCATCAATACCACACCCACATTATCTTCTTCAAGGTTCAATGCAATGGCACGAACTCCTGTTTCAAACTCAACTAGTTCACCATAACGTACATTGTTCAAACCATATACACGGGCAATACCATCGCCCACCTGTAATACGGTTCCCACTTCTTCCAAATCAGCGCCAACATTAAAGTTGCTTAACTGCTGGCGAAGTATCGCTGAAATTTCATCTGGTTTAATATCTGCCATCTTTCTTTTTTTTTTCCGCCTTTGGCGGTTTTTAGAAAATATATGTTTGTCGTCTGTTGTACTGCTATGTTGCTTTGGTGGCGTCGCACTCTTGTACGTTTTAACGCTATTGAACACCCACCCCTCTCAATCTTTACTATGTTTAACACTCTTACACCCCTCCAGGGCAATGTCATTAAGTTAAGCGTTTCGTCATGTCGAGGAACGAGACATCTCATAAAATTCAAGCTGTACGAAATTTATGAGACCTCTCCCTGCGGTCGAGGTGACGCTTAACTTAATGACATTGCCCTCCAGGGAGGGGATAAACAGTTTGTGCTTTATTATTCAATCACTCTGCTTTTAATCAACCTTTTCAAAAAGCTGGCCTCGTGCCTTGACCTCCTCCTTCCCTTGGGGAAGGCCGGGATGGGCCGTTACCTTATATTCCTCACATAAACATTCTTCTGAAACTGCTTCTGAATATCCCTTAAATCACGTGCAATACTGGCATCAATTAAGTTGCCTTTATACTCTAACTGAAACCCACCTATGATGGATTCTTTTACTTCTGTTTCCAGTTCTACATTTGGCAAACCTGCAACAGCTTTTACTTTAGCAACAATCGCCGCTTTCATCTCTTCACTGGCAGCAGTTGCAGTTGTAAGTTTTACACGGTGAATGTTTTTGATTTCATTATACTGATCAATAACGGCGGCAGCAATTTCAGGCAAATTGCTTTCACGGTTTTTCTTTACCAGCAAATGAATAAACGCACCTGAAAGTGTTCCCACATGTTTGCTCACCACTTCATTCAGCACTTTTTCTTTTACTTCATTTCTGATAACAGGGCTGCGGAGCAGGTTGGTAAAATCTTTACTCTGTCTGCACACATCCTGCAAATATTTCATATCAGCATACACAGCTTCCAGTTGATTTTGCTCCTGAGCCAAACCAACCAATGACTTTGCGTACCTGCCTGCTACACGGGGATTTTGCATGTTTAATTCTGTTTCAAGTTGCAGGTTTCAAGTTGCAGGTTATTCATACCTCCTACTTCATACCTCCTACTTCTTCTTAATTCAATTTTATTTCGTTTGCCAGTACATTAATGTAGGCTTCCTGCTCACTTTTATTGGCCAGCTCACGACGCAATACTTTCTCACTCACTTCAATTACCAAATTACCCACCTGGTTTTTTACATCTGTTAAAGCAGCCATTTTTTGCCGGTTGATGGCAGCAGTAGCTTCCACCATAATTTTATTGGCTTCTGCCTTTGCCTGTTCTTTGGCTTCGTTTACAATTTTATCTCTTGTTACTCTTGCTTCTTTTAAAAGCTGTGCCCTTTCTTCACGTGCTTTTGCAAGTAAAGCTTCGTTCTCATTTTTCATTTGAGCCATTTCTGCTTTTACTTTTTCAGCAGTTTCAAGCGCCTGGGCAATACCCTGCTCTCTTTCATGCAAACCTTTAATGATAGCAGGCCATGCATATTTTTTAAGAATAAAAAACACTGCCAGGAAAGCCAGTAAGGTCCAGAATAAAAGACCAAACGCAGGAGTAAGTAAACCCATGATAATTCTATTTTAAGACGTTCAAGTTGTTGAAAATACTGCATCCGCCGCCCTGTGCATTGGATGCAGTAAACTGTTTAAGCGGTTATTTTAAAACCATTGCAAGGAAGCCAACGATAATAGCAAACAGGGCAGCACCTTCTACAAGGGCCGCAGTTAAGATCATGTTTGCACGGATATCGTTAGAAGCTTCTGGCTGGCGTGCAATTGATTCCAATGCACCTTTACCAATCTGCCCGATACCGATACCGGCACCCACAGCTGCTAAACCTGCACCTACTGCACCACCTGCATTTGCTACCGCTTCTAAAAGAATTAAATCCATGTTTTTGAATTTATAATTGTGAAAAATAAAAACTTATTTAATGATGTGTGCTTTCTGCTGCATGATGCTCACCTTCAAATGCCTGACCAATGAACACAGCTGTAAGCATGGTAAAAATAAAAGCTTGTAAAAATGCAACCAGCACCTCAATAAAGTATATAAAAATTGTAAATGCAATTGAAACAGGAGAAGCTGCCCATCCTGCTATTGGATTAAGTTGAGCAAAAATAAATATCAGTGAAATGAGGCAGATTATAATAATATGCCCGGCCACCATGTTTGCAAACAAACGAATTATTAATGCAAAAGGCTTAATAAACACACTCAGAAACTCAACAAGAATTAATATTGGCTTTACAAAACCAGGAACTCCGGGAGGATTGAAGATATGCCCCCAGAAATGACTGTTTGAACTAAAAATGATTACAAAGAAAGAAATAAGACCCAACACAGCAGTAAAGGCAATATTGCCTGTTACGTTAGCAGTACCAGGAATTAAACCAACAATATTATTAATTAGTATAAAGAAGAATACAGTTAACAGGTAGGGAAGATATTTATTTGCTTTGTGTCCAAGATTTGGTTTTGCCACTTCATCACGAACAAACGTAATGATGGGTTCAAAAAAGTTTTGCTTGCCTTTGGGAGCAGATGTTACACCCAAACCTTTACCATATGCTTTGGCAATGCTGATTAAAATCCAAACCAACACGATCAATGCCAGCAACATTTGCACCACATTGCGGGTGAGGGAAAAATCATACACTTTTTCAG
The DNA here is from genome assembly GCA_019747705.1 of Chitinophagaceae bacterium. Taxonomy (GTDB): domain Bacteria; phylum Bacteroidota; class Bacteroidia; order Chitinophagales; family Chitinophagaceae; genus Lacibacter. The sequence goes on from JAIEQM010000076.1 coordinate 10,827, forward strand.
CAGGGTCAACGGCTGCAATCTTTTCTCCTATTTCTTCTTTCACTAATTTATAACCATTGTATTCAGTATGGCCGTGTTCAAACCTTGAAGACATGAATACAGACAAACCCTTTTGCTGAGAATACAGAATTACAGGGAGAGGAAAACCTACGGGATGGCCATTCCAGTCGAATAAATGGAAATCATGAGCGTCCATAATATGGCCAAAAATCACTTCCTTGGCATCAAATCCTTCTTTTTTAGCAGAATGCTCTACCGGTTCCTGACCGCCAGGCTCAGGATTTGCAAAAACAGAAACCGTAAAAAACAGGAAAATTGTGCTGAAAGCCGCTACCAGTAAGGATTTGAAACTCAAGAGACGCATACCCATTCCGAAATTTGGCGCAAAGATAAGGGTGCAGGCCTTAAAACAAAGGGAGGAATAATGGAAAGTTGAAAAAAGTTATTCAGGGGAATCGAGACCCAGTTGGCGGCGTTGTTCTTTGATTTTTTCGAGTTCACGAACATCATCCAAATCTTTTGGGCGGGCTACGGCTTTTTTGTTGGCCAGTAAGTGATTTATATGTAAAAAAGGGACTGCAACACTGTTTAAAGCAGCAACAGATGCTAATTCCAAACACTGGTCAAAACTGTATTCTTCAAGTCCTTTCATCTTTGTCATAACATCCAGAACAATACCGTTGCCAACATAAAATTCAGTCCAGCCAGGCAGGAACTGCATTGTTTCCAAAGATTCAAAATCGCCATAACCAATTTGTTGAAATGCTTTTCTGAAGTTTTTACGATTTTCAACTGAATCCTTCAGCCAGATATCCAGGTCTTCTGTAATTCGATGATGTCCATTGAAGTTAACTGAAAGCCCGCCGACCATGATATATTTTACACCGCAATCATTTAACGCTTTCCAAAATGCCAACAATTCTTCGTCAAATACATCCATAAAAAATTATTCTTTTTCGGGAGGGAAAGGCTTGTGGGTGATGACAGCATTTTTAAACATGATACCACGACGAAGCATTTTTGAAAACAGCAAAAACTTTTCCATGTCAGTCATCATGATAGCACGCCGCCGCATCTCTGCTTCATGTTCTTCCTGTTTTTCATAAGGCACAAAAGTTTCAGAAACAATCAGCGGCTCTTCTTCTTTACTATGGTATGGCTTATTTTTCACTACCTGCAAGTTAAAAATTATTCCTGAGTTTTTCTATCCGCATTTTATAACAGTTCGCCAATTTTCCCGTTAACACAAGCATTCTTCCTGCTCAGTTCAAACGGGTTGCTGCGGCTTTAATGCACTTCTACTTTTACGGTGTTCTTTTTTTCAAACAAATTAAAACTTCAAAACATGAAAAACTTATTTGCATCCATCATCCTGCTGTTTGTAATGGCTTCCTGTTCACAAAACATTGATTTGCCAACTCCGGATGATTCTTCCAACTCAGTTGTACTTGCCCCGTCTCAGGTTCCTGCTGCTGTAATGGATGCTTTTAAAGCAAAATACCCAACAGCAGGAGGTGAAATTGAATGGCAAAAAGAAGACGGTAATACGTACAAAGTAAAATTCTGGCTGGGTGCACAGAGATGGCAGGCCATTTTTAATGCAACAGGTGGTTTTCTTTCTGAAAAAAAGTTGTGATAAAGGATACTGGTTGTGCAGAGGATTGATGCCATTTGCACCACAAAACAAAGGATTATTGATGTATTTTTTATGATTAAGAGCATCAATGAATTTCATTTGCGACGCCCGCCTGAACGGACGGGCAGGCAAAACCGATGCCATGAATATTTCGGCTCCGCTCAATACTAAAGCCAGTATCAAAAAAATTGTTTTAAAAAGCTTGTCTCTATAAGCAGTGTTTGATAGCCGTCCCGCTTCTGCGGGATGACTTTTTTAAGCCAGTGCTTTTGCAAACTGCATGTTATACAGCTTGGCATAATATCCATTATGCTGCAATAATTCATCATGGGTGCCCATTTCTTTAATTTCACCTTTATCCAGCACAATAATTTTATCAGCTTTGCGGATGGTGGATAAACGATGAGCAATAACGATGGAAGTTCTTCCTTCAATCAATGTATCAATGGCATGTTGAATCAATTGTTCGGATTCTGTATCGATTGAAGAAGTAGCTTCATCCAATATCAATATACGTGGGTCGTACAATAGTGCACGCATAAAACTCAGCAACTGCCTTTGTCCCTGGCTGATGGTGGCGCCCCGTTCCATTACATTGTAATCATAATTGCCGGGCAACTGCATAATAAAATCATGCATGCCAATAAGCTTGGCAGCTTCAATCACTTTTTCTTTGGGAATATCCGGGTTGAGCAGTGTAGCATTGTCTGTAATGGTTCCGGCAAATAAAAACACATCCTGCAGCACCACTCCTATTTTGCTCCGCAATGCATCGGGTTCAAATTCAGCAACTGAAAACCCATCCACTAAAATTTTTCCTTTCTGTATTTCATACAAACGATTGAGCAAACTGATGATGGATGTTTTACCACTTCCTGTATGCCCCACCAATGCAACCGTTTCACCAGGGTTGATCTGAAAAGAGACATTTTTGAGCACCCAGTTCTCATCATTATACGCAAACCAAACATTGCTGAAATGAATTTCGCCCTGAGTAACAGCAGCCTGCTGTTTGTAACCATTTGCCGGCGCCTGCAATGAATCATTATTATCTAATACCCCAAACACCCTTTCGCTGGCCACCATACCCATCTGCAATACATTAAATTTATCTGCAATTACACGGAGCGGGCGAAAGAGCATATTGAGCAATAAGATAAACGACATTACTTCACCTGCTAATTTTTTTCCTTCTTCACCGGTTGAACCAATGGCCTGACCGGCGCTGTACCAAACCAGTAAACCCAATGAAACAGCAAGGATAATTTCAACAATGGGAAAGAAAACAGAATAAGCAAAAATGGCATTGATGTTTGCATTGCGGTGCTCCTGGTTGATCTTCTGAAATTTGCTGAACTCTTTATCTTCCACTGCAAACGCCTGCACCACCTGCATGCCCTGTATATGCTCCTGCACAAAAGCATTAAGCGCTGCCACAGCATTCCGCACACTGTGAAAACTTTTGTTTACACTTTCTTTAAAATAATAAGTGGCTACAATTAAAATGGGGAATGGAATTAAACACACCAATGTTAACTGCCAGTTGAGATAAAACATGGTAGCCAGCACCGCCACAATGGTGAGTAAATCTGCAAGGATTGGAATAAACCCTTCTGCAAAAATATCACTGATGGTTTCAATATCATTTACAGTGCGGGTGGTGAGTGTGCCGATGGGTGTTTTATCAAACTGCCTTAAATTAAACCCAACAATTTTTTGATACACCTGTGTACGTAAATCTTTCACCACTGTTTGTCCCAGCCACGCCGTAAAATAAGAAAAGAAAAAACGAAGAACTGTTTCAATAATAATGAGTGCAATCTGGAAAATGGTGATACGAATAATCATAAAACCAATACTGTTCTGTATGTATTCGTTTACTGTGAGATTGATGAGCCATGGCCGCACCGGTGCCATAATGGCCAGCACAATAGCCAGCGCCACAGATGCATGATACCTTTTTTTGTAGGGTGATGCATAAGAGAGAATGCGTTTCAACAAACTGAAATCAAAAACTTTTTTCTTTGTGTTAGCTTCTTTCAAGCCGGAAGATTTAAGCTGTAAAATTAGGTTTTATCAGTTGATTGCTATTGCTGAAAAATTATAAGCGGTATCTTCATAATCTAAAGATTGATTCATGAAACTTGATCGTTATGAATTAAAAGCGGGCAGCAATTTAACTGCATTTGAATTTCTCAGCGAGGGGAAAAACGGAAGAATTATAAAAATAATCCAGTTTCAAAAGATGAATATTCCAAACCTTTATAACCTTGCTTTTGGTGATAAAAATGCTGACACAGGATTGATTGATGACATGATTGTCACTGACAATGGGGATTCCGAAAAAGTTTTAGCTACAGTAGTTGCAGCCATTTACGCCTTTGCAGATAAACACCCTGATGCCTGGATTTATGCTACAGGCAGTACCAATTCAAGAACAAGGCTTTACAGAATGGGCATAAATAAATATATTGATATCGTTGAAAATGATTTTGATGTTATGGGAGAGTATCAAAACGAGTGGGAATGGTATGAGCAGGGCAAAGATTAGCCGGCTTTTGCAGTTCGCAGAAAAAATGTAAATTTGATGTTATGAAAACGCTTCACGAAATAAATAAAACAAAAGTGCCTGCGGTTCGCATTGATAAATCATTGGACAAATATGATGATATCGTTCTGTTTCCTGAAAAGCTTGCTAAAGCAAATCAGAAAATAATGAAATCAGGTTTCCCGGTGCTAAATGAAAAAAAGAAAAAATAACCGCCATGTAAATTCTTCTACAAACCCTTCACTACCTCCTCTGCTAATCCAAAACTCAGCGTCATACCTGCACCACCCAAACCATTTAATACATAAACACCTGCTTCGGGTGTAAAAAACAAATCTGTATCACCATTGGTGAGTTTGGGATAAATGCCATTCCAGGTTTCAATTATATTCCAGTCTTTAAATTGTGCAAAGCGTTTGAGATAATCCAAAATCATTTGGTTGATGAACGTTTTATCAAACGGGTCATGTGTAAAATCATATTCATGTGAATCGCCAATGGTTAACTCCCCTCTTCCATTTTGCGATACCATTACATGAATGCCCCAATCTAAGTATTCACTCATCTCACTTTCATATTTCGCTTTTAACTCCGGTAATGAAGGCGCCAGTTTAAAACTGTTGTAATGTATGAGTGATAAACCGCCGCACAGGGCCGGGCCAATTCTCCAGTCATCCGGTTGTGCAGCCAGGCGCATCATCTGCAGTTTGCATTTGGTTAAAGGGTATTCTTTAAAAAATTCAGGATAAAGTGTTTCAAAATCAGCGCCGCTGCAAATAAAAATAATATCTGCATCATACTGTTCGTCATTTCCAACATATACTGTTTGATCAGAAATATAACTCACACATTTATCATAGTAAAATTCAATATCGTATTTCTCATTAAGATAAGAAGGCAATGCGCCTATTGCTTCCCGGGGATCAACAATCAATTCATCAGCGCTGTGCAAAGCGCCTTTTAATCCATTCATCACCACCGCATCTGTTTTTAAAACAACTTCATTTGCAGACAATAATTGTACAGGCCGGTTTATTTTAAATGATCCATATAATTCCTGCAGCACCCGCCACTCTTCGTCATTGTAAGCAAGGTGCAAACTGCCTGCTTCATCGCTCCAAAAAGCTCCCCTGTCAGCAATTTCTTTCCAGATGCTCCTGCTTCTTAATGCACGCTCATACAATTCACCATCCGGCTGACCAATGGGCCATACCATTCCAAAATTGCGTACGGATGCACCCACAGCTTTACTGCTGCGCTCAAACACTTTTACATCAAAACCTCTTAGTGATAAAGCTCTTGCTGTTGCCAAACCCACAATGCCTGCGCCAATTACAATGGCCGAATTATTGCTCATAAAAATAAGATGACTTACTGTTGCTGTATTTCTTATTAAAGTAAGAGAGCGAAAAGAATGTTCCTGCCACTCCTACTGCTGCACAAAACAATGCAGCGCCTGAATAAAAGGAAGACCAGTTGGTCTGCAAATGAAAAATTTCTTTGCTCAGCATTACCACCACGCTGCCAAGATAACCAAATGCATCAGCTATATAAATTAAAAAACCAACATTGCCATTGATGCGGAAAGCTGCAATCATCCGTTCAAAAAAAATACAGTTGAAGGGTATATAAGCCATGTACAAGCCCAAACCCACTAACTGCATCCACCAGGCGCCATCCATTACATCATAAATAAATAACAAAGAAGAGATGCCAGACAACAAAAAACCGAGCAGTATCACCAAATGAATGAACCGGAATGCTTTTATGTTTTTACGAATCAATACAAGCAAACTCATCATCACCAGCACAATGACCGAAGTAATGGTTTCAGTTGATGCAAAAATTTTATAGTTATTACCATAACCCAAATCATTCCAGATATTGGCCATAAAATTATCACGCAGGTCACGGATGATGGTTAAGAAAATATAAGTCACCACAATCATGATCAACCCGGCGCCAAAAGATTGTAATATTTTTTTCCGGTCTTCTGCCGTCATACTCACACGCTGTGTACGTTCTTCTACATCAGCAGCATCGGGCGCCGGAATTTTTTCAAGCAGGTAAATGAATACAGCAAGCGGTAATGCAAAAATCAATCCGGTAAAAAAAGGCATCCATCGCTCAGTCACATGCCATTCCATCAACAACCATTTGGCAACACTGCGTGTAAAACCACCGGCAAAAATAAAACTAACGGCCATGGCTGACCCAATAAAATCTGTAGCCCTTCTGCCTTCCACATAACTGAACACAATGCCCCACATAAAACCCAGCACAAATCCATTCACCAAAAAACAAAGCAATCCCAATAATGGCGGCACAATGGCAAATAACAATAAACTCATCCAGGCAATACCAATTAAAACTGCACTTGTTTTCCAGCGGCCCAAACGTTTTAATTCTGAAATAAATTTGATGCCGTAAAATTTACTGAGCATATAACCAATTACCTGTGCAATGATGAGCAGTGTTTGATACCGAACGCCCCAGTACTGCAAATCGCCAAACGTGGCTACTGAAAATGGTTTACGGTATGCATATACCGATGCATAGGTAAGAAATGCAATGAGTGCAGCATACAAAGCAGTTTGTATTTGCTTTGATGAATAGTTGCGGGATGATATATGTGCCACTGTCAAGTTCATAAAATTAAGGCAGGCAATTCATTGAGGCTGTCAATAATTTTATCAGGGTTGTATTGCTCCAGTGCTTCTCTTGTGTAAGCACCTGTGGTAACACCCACCACCAAACCACAACCTGCATTGCGGCCTTCCTGCACATCCACTTCCGTATCGCCTACTTTTGCCACCAGCATAGCATCATCAATTCCAAAACGGAACATCAGTTTTTCAATCATATAAGGATGTGGCCTTCCTTCTTTTACTTCATCACTGGCAATTACTGCATCAAACTGTTTCCCTTCTTTCCATTGCAGTTGTTGCAATAAAACATCTGAAATTGATTTTGTAAATCCTGTATTGAGTGCAACAGCAACTTTGCTTGCTTTTAACTGTGCAAACACTTCTTCAGCAAATGGCAATGGCTGTAAATCAGTATCCTGTTTGTAAAATGCAATCATGTTTTCAATAAAATCGCTGTGAATAGTTTCAATCAGCGTTTCTTCGTTGGCTTCTGTTTGCGGATGATACTGCCGCAATAACATTTTAATGGCATCTTTTTTTCGCCAGCCCATCACTTTGTTTACTTCTGTTGCTGGAATGGGCAATTCATTTTCTTCAAATGCATTTACAAATGATCCGGCCACATTTCCTTTATCACGAACAGTGGTACCTGCCATATCAAAAACTACCAGTTTAAATTTTGCCATATATTTTTATTTAGTGTAAAGTTTGACCTGACAGGTTAAAGAAATTAAGACTAATAGCTATTTTAAATATTTTAACAATAGGCACCAAACCTGTCAGCGTCATTGTATTGACAAACTGCTTTTGTTCGACACTGACAGGTTAAAGAACTTAAGACCAACTGAATTATTTTATTCAAACATCATAAACGTCACTAACCTGTCAGGTCAATGCAACATGATTTTTTTATTTGGTTAACCAGCGCTGTTAATTCTATTAGACTTCTGTTGCGTCGCACTCTTCTGCTGCATCAATTCTATTCGACATTGTTTGCAGCACCCTGATTCATCGGTGGTACGTTCTGTAATTCTATTGAACACTGAGCGAAGCAGAAGTGCCCACCCCAAACAGTATTTAGACCTGACAGGTTGAAGAACTTAAGACTAACTGAATTGCTTTATTCAAACATCATCAAAATCATCAACCTGTCAGGTCAATTCACTTATGACTCAAAATACAACCGGCATTCCCTGTTTCACCAAATGTGCAACAATCAACTGATGATATACTTTTAAATCACCCGGCTGTTTGTTTTCATCTTTTGCCAGTTCATCAATTTTACGCATGGCAATCATTTCATGAAACAGAGGGTCGTTTTCAAATACCAATGCTTCATCATGGCTCATTTTACCTCCCTGGTAAATTAATGTTTGCTTACTTGCTTCTGACAATTGATGATAATAGCTTTCATCTTTATGTGTGAGGTAACGCTTGGCACTTACATGCGCCTGCACCAGTTGAATCAGTCGTTCAGAAAATTTTCTGTTGCGTAAAAAAGCAGCGCCAATTTTTTCATGATTCATCACACCATAATTTTCCATTACAGTTACATCATGACCAGCCACACAAATATGCCCCACATCATGCAGAAAGGCAGCCAGCACCATTTCATCATCACAACCCTGCTGTTTTGCAAGTTCAGCGCTTTGACAGGCATGTTGTAATTGTGTTACTGGTTCACCATAATATTCGTTGCCTCCATGTTTCTGATAGAGTTCAATAGTTTCATCAGCAAGTTGTATTGCTTTTCCCTGTTCCATAATTGTAATTGTTTACAGGCTAAAGAAAGATGATTTACATCACTTGTATGTTATGGATGGATAAAGAAATTATTATAAAAACATTTAATCCTTCTCTTCTTCTGTCATTTTTACAAAAGCACTTCTTCTGGGTGCAGGCATTACACTGTGTTCGCCTCTTACTGCTTTCCAGATCACTTCACTGAAAAGTAAATCAGGGATGCGGTCCTCTTTCGTTAAATCAAATGTTTCACTCAGCTTTGACCAATGACTTACTTTTTCATTCTTATCAGTAAGATTCACATTGGCTGCTACTGAAACAAAGGGTGTAAGATTGGGTGTGTTTGAAAAACATCTCCACATAGGAGTGGCTGCTGCATCATATTGTGTCATGGGCGGCAAACCTAAAATCAATTCAATGGTACGCAGCATGGATGAGGTGGAATACATGGTATGATCAACGTAATTCCGTTTTACATATCCGCCTGCAACATAAGCGGTGGTTCTGTGTGCATCCACATGATCAGGTCCGTTCTGAGCATCATCTTCCACAATAAACACCACGCTTTCTTTCCAAATGGATGATTGGGATAAATACTCAACAAACAAACCCACACTCCAGTCATTATCTGCCACATGTGCAAACGGTGTTGGCCGGCCAATACGCAACCCTTCTGTATGATCATTAATTAAACGGAGTGTATTCAACCGTGGCACTGCATTTTTTGCAAGCAGCGAATCAAACTCTCTTTTCCATTGATAAAACCGTGTGGTATCTCTCACACTTTCATCCCAACTGGTAAAGTAGGGACAGAAATGATTTTCCAAAACAGGAATGTTGGCTTTGTAATCATCAGCAAACTCACCATAGGTTCTGTAGCTGATGCCTGCACGTTTGCAAAAATCCCAGATGAAACCCATTTTGTTATTGGCAATTTCTCTTGTGCCTTCTGCATCATAAGTACCACCACGGCCGCCATAACTTGTAACCCAATTTTTTTCTAAGTAGTCATTTGCATTGGCACCCAGGCTCCAGTTATGACCATCAGCACTCACTTCACCATCCACATAAAAATTATCAAGCAATACAAATTCTTTTACCAGTTTATGTTGATTGGGTGTAATACGTTCACCAAACAATAACAAACTTGTATCACCATTACCACCCGGCACATCTGCCAGCACCTGGTCGTAGGTTCTGTTTTCTTTAATAATATAAAACACATATTTAATGGGAGATGGATTGCCCACTTTCATGGGAATGGGATTGCCTGCTTCTCCCGCTGCATTGACTTCTTTATCTTTTGTATAAGGCGTGTTTTCATACACCTGTTTTGAATAGCGTGCCAATGTAACATCGTTGGGCATATCAATAATACTCATCTGCATTAGCGTTGCGTTTAGACTTTAAATAGTTCTTTGAAAATATTGTCAGTATTGAGTTTGCCGAGATTTTGACTTGG
>JAIEQM010000134.1 GCA_019747705.1 Chitinophagaceae bacterium
AGCTACGTGTGGCCAGGATAAACGCTGAAAGCATCTAAGCGTGAAACCTTCCTTAAGATGAGTTTACTTTTAAGGGCTGTCAAAGACGATGACGTTGATAGGCTACAGATGTAAAACTGGTAACAGTAAAGTCGAGTAGTACTAATTGCCCGTAAGCTTTAATTTTTTTTAATTGTCTTTTAGCAATTACAACTTTTCCCAATATGATCTTATTAGGCCCCTCCTAACCTCCCCCAAGGGGAGGAATAAGGAAGAGCAAAGATTTTATGGTGGTTTTGCCGAAGGTGTTCACCTCTTCCCATACCGAACAGAGAAGTTAAGCCCTTCATGGCCGATGGTACTGCACAACAATGCGGGAGAGTAGGTAGCTGCCGTATTTATAATAGCCCTGACATTTTATGTCGGGGCTTTTTTTTGTCATCAACTCAACTTGACAATGTTAATGCAAAGGATCATGCCGCAGTTCTTTCTGCATAAATGATTAATCAGCTTTAAACTTGCCAGGTTTTCTGTATAACCATTTTGAAGTGATAAAATATTTCATAATAAGCTGCCATGAATTGATATGATGCAGTTAATTTTAAAGAAAAAAAATCACCCATTATGAATAAACGGTTTTTTCTTTTGCTAACCCTTCAACTGATATTTGTTTCAGTATTTGCACAAAAAGCAGATGAATTTGATAGCTATATTAAAAGTTTTATGAAAAACGACAGTGTGCCCGGCGCTTCTTTTTTAGTAGTTAAAAAAGGAAAAATTGTTAAATCCGGTGTGTATGGGTATTCAAATCTTGAACTTAAAGTTGAGGCAAAACAGGAAAGCGTATGGGAACTTGCTTCTGTGAGTAAACCCATTACTGCTACTTGTATCATGAAACTTGTGGAAGAAGGAAAAATCAATTTAGATTCCAGCATCTACTTTTATCTTGGTGATGCTGTTACAGAAAAATACAGAAGTGTTACGATTCGGCAAATAATGAGCCATACAGGAAGTATTCCTTCTGATCATTTTGTTTACACCAAGCTCTATGCCCCCACGCCCATCAGATATACAGTTAAAGAACAACTGAATGATTTATTTAAACTTGCTCCTGTTGGAAAACCCGGCGGACAATTTTTATACAGCAATGCGTCTTTCTTTTTGCAGGCTGCCATTATTGAAAAAGTAACTTCAATTTCATTTAAAGATTTTGTGCAGCAAACCATTTTTGAGAAAGCCGGAATGAATCATACGTATTGTATGAACGGCGATTCATTAATTTATAACCGGTCGCAAGTTTATACTAAGCGAAAAGGTGTATGGGTAAGGTTTAGTTTAGAAACTTCGTTGCAGGCACTTGATGCGAATGGGTTTGGCGGCCTTATGAGTACAACAAATGATTTGAATTTATTTATACAGGCTCTACTTGCAGGAAAACTCATCAGCAACGAATCTTTAAAGCAGATGCTTACAATAACAAAACTGAATGACGGTACTGAAGCCGGACCAAGAAGCTCAAAGATTGGACTGGGATGGTTTATTAAAGATATTGACGGCAAAACCTGCGTATCACACAGCGGGCACACAGGGACGGTTTTATTATTTTACCCCAAAGAAGAGCTTACAATTGTATTCTTATCCAATCTTTCTGCCGGCATTTCTATGCTTGGTGATAAAGGCTTTAGAGTGGGTGATATGGGTTTTGTACTTGCCAGGATGGCAATGAAAAAATATGGAGATCAGCAGCAATGAATAAAAATGAACGGCTTATAATCATCTTACTGGCTTCACTCAACTTTACTCATATCCTTGATTTTATGATTATGATGCCATTGGGTAATTACCTGATGCCTTATTTTCATATCACACCCAGGCAGTTTAGCTTTTTAGTGGGCGCTTATACACTTACCGCAGGGGTTTCAGGTTTTGCAGCTGCTTTTTTTGTAAACCTTTTTGACCGTAAAAAAGTACTGGTGTTTGCATATATTGGGTTTTTAGCAGGAACGATTGCCTGCGGGTTTGCACCTACATATGAATTGCTGCTTGCTTCAAGAATACTTGCCGGATTATTTGGCGGTTTAATTGGGGCCCAGGTTCTATCTATTATTGCAGATTTAGTTCCGTATGAAAGAAGAGGCGCTGCTATGGGCGCTATTATGAGTGCCTTTGCAGTAGCGTCAACTATTGGAGTACCATTTGCATTATATTTATCTAACCTGATTAGCTGGCATGCACCTTTTTTGCTGGTGGGGGCATTAGGTAGTTTACTGATTCCTTTTTTGCTGAAATTTATCCCTTCTATGACAGCGCATATAGCCATGCAGCGGGATACATCAAAATGGGATGTGCTTACAAGTGTGGCTTCCAACCCAAAGCAGAGGCTTGCTTTATTGTTTTCTGCATTGATGATGATGGGGCATTTTATGATTATTCCATTTATTAATCCTTATATGGTTTTTAATAACGGGTATTCAAAAAATATTACCCCGATGATTTACCTGGTGGGGGGAATTGCTTCATTTATTTCAGCCAACATTCTTGGACGACTTTCAGATAAATATGGAAAGATGGTTGTGTTTTCTGCATCACTTCTTTCTTCTTTTACTTTGGTGTGGCTCATTACCAATCTGCCTCCTGTATCTTTTGTATGGGTGCTGGTGCTATTTGGTATTTGGTTTGTGTTTTCAACGGGCAGGGCAGTTGCTGCACAGGCAATGATCAGTAATGTTGTTACTCCTGAGCACAGAGGCAGTTTTATGAGTTTTAACAGCAGTGTACAACAGTTGGGAACAGCATCGGCTTCTTTTATTTCAGGATTGATTGTTGTGGAAGGAGTAAATGGGAAAATTCTTCACTACAACCGGCTGGGTTATATCAGCATTGCTGTATTACTGTGCTGCTTCCTGCTTGCACAATATTTGTTTGGGAAAAATTCAACTGTAAAAAATAATATACAGGCATTGAATTGAACAATGTCATTTGCAGTGCAGTACAATAGCCAGGAAAATAAAGCGGAACTCAGAGTGAAAGTGTCTGAATACGATTTAAAAATGATAATCATGAGTATTGAAAGTCCATAACAAAAAAATTGATTGACACATTCCCGAACAAGCCGTGAAAAGAAAGCTTGTTTGCTTTTGAATTTCGGCTTACATTTAATTTCTTCTCTCAATAAAATAAACCAACCGCTGTATGAAAAAGTATGCATTACTTCTGTTTGCAATTATATTCATTGCCACTTCACTGGTGGCTCAAAAACAAAGACCTGGCGCTACTCCATCTGCAACGAATTTTTCTTATAACGAATTTTTTAAGTCATTAAAGTGGAGAAACATCGGCCCCTTTCGGGGCGGCAGGGCCAATGCCATTAGTGGTGTAAAAGGAAACGATAAATTATTTTACACGGGTTATACGGGTGGTGGCGTATGGAAAACAGAAGACGGCGGGCTGCAATGGCAAAACATCAGCGATGGATTTTTTAAAGTTGGTTCTGTTGGAGAAATAGCTGTAAGCGAAAGTGATCCTAATGTAATTTATGTTGGAACCGGCGAGCATGCAGTGCGTGGCGTAATGACCAGTTATGGTGATGGAGTTTATAAATCAACTGATGGCGGTAAAACATGGAAAAACATTGGCCTCACCAATACCCGTCATATTTCTGATATTGCTGTTCATCCTTCTAACGCTGATGTAGTATATGTTGCATCGCAGGGTACGGTGCATGGACCCAATAATGATCGTGGAGTTTATAAATCAACTGATGGCGGTGTTACCTGGCGTAAAGTTTTATTTGTAAATGACAGTACCGGCGTGAGCAGCTTAAGTATGGATATGAACAACCCACGAATTTTATATGCAGCTACCTGGCAACATCAGCGTTTGCCATGGAAAGTAGTAAGCGGTGGCAATGGATGTGCTGTTTACAAATCAACCGACGGCGGCGAAACATGGAACAAGATAACAGAAGGATTACCATCTGCCTTGGGGAAAATTGGAGTGAGTGTATCAAGGGCCAACAGTAATAAAGTGTTTGCTATTGTGGAAGCAGAAAAATCAAAAGCCGGTTTATACAGAAGCGATGATGGCGGTAAGAACTGGCGTTTGATGAGTAATGATCAAAACATTACATCACGGAGCTGGTATTATATGGAAGTATTTGCTGATCCGAAAAATGAAAATATAGTTTATGTCTTGAATGCACCCATGATGAAATCCATTGATGGCGGCAGAACATTTGCCAATGTAAGAGTGGGTCATGGTGACACACATGATTTATGGATCAACCCGAACAATTCTGAAAACATTGCATTGGCAGATGATGGCGGGGGTGAAATAACCTATAACAACTGCAGAAGCTGGAGTACATTAATGAATCAGCCCACTGCACAATTTTACCGGGTGAATGTGGACAATCGTTTTCCTTATTGGGTGTATGGCGGGCAACAGGATAATACCAGTGTAATGACGATGAGCCGCAACAACAGTTTTGGATTAACAGAACGAGACTGGATGCCGGGCCCGGGTTGTGAGAGCGCTTACATTGCTTTCGATCCCAACGACCCGCAACAATTTTATGGCGGATGCTACCAGGGATATATTGAAGTAATGGATGCTAAAACAAATGAAGCAAAGGATATACAGGCATATCCTTCGCTAAACTTAGCATTGGAGCCAAAGAATATGAAATACCGCTTTAACTGGAATGCACCTATTGTTGCATCGCCACATGATCCTAAAACAATTTATCATGCGGGCAATGTTTTATTTAAAACAACCAATGGCGGTATTAACTGGGAAGTGATCAGCCCTGATTTAAACCGCAATGAAGCCGGCAAACAGGGTGAAGGCGGCGGACCGTTAACCAATGAAGGCGCCGGTGGCGAAAACTACAATACGATTTATTATGTAATTGAATCTTCATTGGAGAAAGGAGTTATCTGGACGGGCAGCGATTGCGGCCTTGTTCATATAACCATGAACGGCGGACAAAACTGGAACAATGTAACACCTGCCGGTTTACAGGAATGCTTAATACAATCTATTGAAGTATCACCACATGATAAAGCCACTGCTTATATCAGTGCCACACGTTATAAGCTGAATGATTATGGCTGTTATACTTTTAAAACTACTGATTACGGAAAAACGTGGGCAAGAATAAGTACCGGTGTAGATGCAGATGATTTTATAAAAGTAATTCGTGAAGATAAAAAAGTAAAAGGTTTATTATACGGCGGTAGTGAAAGAGGTTTTTACATTTCGTATAATGGCGGTGAGCAATGGAATAAACTGCAACTGAACTTACCGGTAGTACCTGTTACTGATTTGATGATTAAAGACAATGACCTGGTGGCTTCAACAGCAGGCCGTGCTTTCTGGATTTTGGATGATATCAGCGCTTTGCAAAATGGGGCCACTGTTACTGCAGCTAAACAATTAAAATTGATAACCCCAAAAACAACTGTGTTGTACAGCGGGGCTGATAATATTCCGGGCCTTGATCCGGGGAACTCTTTTGGTACAAACCCGGTTGAAGGTGTTGCGTTTGATTATTATCTTCCGTCAAAACCAGATACTAATTGGGTGCGGCTTGAAATTAAAAATGCAGCAGGTGCAAGCGCTAGAACTTACACCAATAAGAAAAATGAAAACTTTAAGCCCTATCCCGGAGGGCCACCGCCACCTGCAGTATTAACTGCTGAAGAAGGAATGAACCGTTTTGCATGGGATTTCAGGGGAGAAACCATTACACCAGACATTACCGGCGCATATACATATGGTGATTACCGTGGCCATCGTTTGGCTCCGGGAAAGTATAAAGCTGTGTTGACATATAATGGCGCAAGCAGTGAAACGGAGTTTACGGTGGTGCAGGACCCCAACTTAAAAATAACCGCCAGCGACTGGACTGAGCAGCAAACATTTTTACAAAGACTCGAAACGGATATCACCAACATTCACACTGCCATTGTAAACATGCGGAAAGTAAAAAAACAAATTGACAATTATAATGAAGTGCTGAAAGACAAAAAAGAAAGTAAAGAACTGATAGATGCCGGCAGCGCTTTAATTAAAAAGATCAATGAATGGGAAGCAAATTTGGCAGAAGTCCGTCAGCGTAATTTCCAGGATGTCATTAACTGGCCCAGCAAACTCAATGCGGAGTTTTTTAATTTGAAAAACCTGGTTGATGTACATGACCCAAGAATCACGAACGGGCAAAAAGTTCGCCTGAATGATTTGGAAGCGGAGTGGAGTAAATACAAAACACAAATGGATGTTGAGCTGAAAAAGGCGCTGGATGAATACAACCAGAAGTTTAAGAATGCCAACTTCCCGGCCATAATTCAATAATATTGTATCCATAATAAAAACGAATGCAGGAGGTAACCAAACTGTCTGTGATCATACCGGCTTATAATGAAGCTGCAACTATTGAAGCAATTCTGAAAAAAGTAGTTGCAGCTCCGCTTATCAATTCCATTTTAAAAGAAATTATTGTGGTAAATGATGGCAGCACCGATGCTACCCAAACACTTACTGAAAATTTTGCAGCATTAAACTCCGGTATAACTGTTTTGCATCATACAACAAATAAAGGGAAAGGCGCCAGTGTACAAACGGGTGTACAGCATGCAAGCGGAGACTGCATCATTATCCAGGATGCTGACCTGGAATATGACCCCAATGAATACAATTTACTACTGGCGCCGGTTGTAAACGGTTATGCTGATGTGGTGTATGGTTCAAGATTTATGGGCGGTAATGCACACCGGATTTTATTTTACTGGCACAGCCGTGGCAATCATTTTTTAACGGGCCTCTCCAACATGTTTACCAATTTGAATTTAACAGATGTGGAAACCTGTTATAAGTTATTTCGTGCAGATTATATAAAACGATTATCACTAAAAGAAAAACGGTTTGGTTTTGAACCGGAAGTAACTGCAAAAATTGCACGCATTAAAGGAATACGGATTTATGAAGTGGGGATATCGTATTACGGCCGCACGTATGATGAAGGAAAGAAAGTAAACTGGAGGGATGGGTTAAGGGCTGTTTACTGTATTTTCCGCTATAATCTTTTTTCATAAGGTTTCCTGCTTTGGAAAATGATGTACTCAAAATTGCACTGGTTGTAAACCCTAAAGCAGGGAAGGGAAAATCGTTGCGGGTATTACAGCAGCTTACCTTTTTGCTGGAGCATAGAAACATACACTTTATTTCATTTATTGATGAATGGCCTCCGCATTTTAAAGGCTTTACTGATGTTTGGATTATTGGCGGAGATGGTACGCTTAACTATTTCATTAATCATTATCCGGATATTCGGCTGCCATTGGTAATTTTTAAAGGAGGAACCGGTAATGACTTTGCATGGAAGCTTTATGGCAATTGTAATTTGAAAGAACAATTAGAGATGGTGTTATCATCTGCACCACAACCTGTTGATGCTGCACAATGCAATGAATTGTTATTTATCAATGGTGTGGGCCTTGGGTTTGATGGTACTGTCTTAAAAGCCATGAAAACAATCCGGCTTATTGGCGGGCATATTGGCTATTACCTGCTGGTATTAAAAACCATTCTTTCATTTAAAGAATCAAGTTTTGTGATTCAATCACACGGCAAAAAGGAAGAACAAAAATTTTTGCTGGTAATGATCAATAACTCATCAAGAACAGGTGGCGGATTTCATGTTTCGCCAAAAGCAACGGTAAATGATGGCCTGCTGGATTTAATTACTGCAACTCCATTAACTATTTTGCAGCGGTTTTTCTATCTCCCCAAAATACAGAAGGGCAATCATATGCAATTGCCCTTTATTCATCATGTTACGGGTGAAGAATTTATCATCAGCAGCGATAAGGAATTACCTGCACAACTGGATGGTGAGTTAATCAATGCTTCCACCTTTCACTTAAAAGTACTCAAACAAAAATTTCTTTTCCGCTACCCGTTATAAACATCCGAAAGAAACGGTAAACTTAAGGGGTGAGGGAGCTTTGCCGGTTTTGCAATCACCATCCGCAACTGTTGCTTTGGCTGATATTGTTTTAATACGGCTGGTAAAATCAGAACTGGTTTGCCCGGCTTTTAAGTTTACCATTCCTGTTTCTCCGTTTTGATAGCGAACCGTTAATGCAACATCAACAGCATTGGTATTTTTAATTTTTTTAAGAGCAATAACATCTGATAAACTGCTTCCTTTAAAATCAACAGCTAAATCACGCCAGGCGGCTGCAGCTTTTTCATTATCACAATACCCTTCACAAGTGCCATCAAAGTCTAAATATTTTCCGTGTGAGAGCACCGTTACTTTTACAGTGCTGGTTCCCAAATCCTGGTCACTGTCAAATGCATGAATGCTGATGGTTACATCATCAGGCCCTGTGGCAACTCCATTTTTTGAACCGGTGAAAGCAGCGGGTGATTCTTTAAAGCTCATACCACCAGTGGCACTTACTTCAACTGTTAAAGGGTCACGCTTGCAGGCCGCTGCATCAGAGGCACAGGCCTCATTGAGAGAAGCCACATCCCAGTTAACGGTAATATTCTGGCCAGGGCAAACAACGGTGGGCGATACCGTTCCGGGAAAAACAGCCGGTAATGAAGGACGTTTTAATTTGCAGGATGATACTGATGCAGTAACAACAAGCAAAACAATGCAATTTTTGAGGTTCATATCAGCAGATTTTGTTCAGTAAAATAAGAAGAGGAAAACTTACATGCAAGTGCTTTCCAAAAAAAATAAACACTTACTGAAAAATAAATGCTTTTACAGAAGCTGGTATTCGTATCCTTACTTGTGGCTTATGCTATTGGATACTGATTTTTTAATGCATTTGCCAATGATAGTTTATCAACGGTCATGTCATTGCCGTTTGCTTTTTTCGCTGTTGCCGGCGACCTTAGGGGTAACTAAAACCTACGCCACTTCTTTACCAGCGCTTGCACGCCAGAGCATATACCACTCTTCCCGTTCCAGCTTTAACTCTGTTGCATTTAATGCTGCTTTGATGCGTGCTGTTTTGGAAGTACCCAATACTGGGAGAATTTTGGATGGATGCTGCAGGAGCCAGCTCAGCAGAATAATATCCGGTGAAGAATTGTATTTGGCTGAAAGCATTTGTGCCACGGCCATAATGCGGAGGATGCGTTCATCATCTGTTTGTCCAAAAATATTTCCGCCACCCAGCGGGCTCCAGGCCATGGGCATAATGCCTAACTCCTGGCATTGGTCCAATGTACCATCAATAAACGGTTGAAGGTACAGCACCGAAGCCTGTATCTGGTTCACTTCAACTTTGACCCTGCTGTTGAGCAAACTTACCTGCGAGGGTGTAAAGTTGGATACACCAAAGTGCAGCACTTTTCCCTGTTGTTTCAGTTGTGCAAATGCTTCTGCAATTTCATCTGCATGCATCATAAAATCAGGCCGATGAATGAGCAGCACATCAATATAATCTGTTCCCAGGTTTTCAAGTGATGTTTCTGCACTTTCAATAATGTGTTTGAAAGAAGTATCGTATGATTTTATTTTAAACTGTGGGCGGGTTGAGCATGGTCTGCGTATGCCGCATTTGGTAATGAGCTGCATTTGCTGCCGCAGCGATGGCTCCTTACGCAGCACATTGCCAAACTCCTCTTCCGTTGTATAATCACCATAAATATCAGCATGGTCAAAGGTGGTAACACCTGGTGCAATACTTTCTTTAATGATTTGTTCATAAGCAGGCGTATCAAACTTTGAACCCCAGATGCCCCATTTCATTACACCGGCTATAACTTTTGAAATGTTCATGATGTGTTGATTTGTGAAGGATGAAAATACAGGAAAAAATTTATAGCCACGGAGGCACGGAATACACGGAGTTAAGTGAAGGTGAAATGAGGGTGATGCCACATGCACATGCCATGAAAGCCCGCCTGACCCAACGGGCAGGGATTGCGACGCAAGGGACGATGCCACATGCACATCCGCCGGTATCAAAAAAAATATTCCTTTGTATTCATCCGTGCTCTCCGTGCCTCCCCCGCACATGCGGGGCGGGCTGTGGCAAACAACTACAAACAAAAATCCCCCGCAAGCTGCAGGGGATTAATATAACTTCAACAGAAAGTTTACGCTTCTGCCACCACTTCAATTTCAAACTCAGCTTCGTTACCATTAGCAAAATCAATTTTTGCTTTGTGTGTACCGATTTCTTTCATGTCTTCCGGCAGGTGAATTTTGCGGCGGTCAATTTGATAACCTTTTTGCTCATTGATAGCACGTGATACCATTACAGGTGTAATGCTTCCGAAAATTTTACCGCTTGTACCTGTTTTAGCAGTCATCTTTACAGGAGCTTCTGTAAGTTTTGCAATTACTGATTTAATTTCAGCAAGCATGGCATCTTCTTTCTTCTTCTGCACTTTCAAACGCTCATTGAGCTGCTTTAAGTTTGAAGGTGAGGCTTCTACTGCAAATTTTTGAGGAATTAAAAAGTTACGGGCATAACCGTTCTTTACTTTTACCACCTCATTTTTTCCGCCCAGTGTATTTACATCCTGGATTAAAATTACTTCCATTGTATTTGTTTTAGTTTCCGTAACCCAGTTCTTTCAAACTGTCTTCCTGAAAAATTTCTTCAGAAGTTAGGGAAAGGTTTACTAAATGATTTTTACTTTAATAAGTCTGTTACATAAGGTAACAAAGCCATCTGGCGTGCTTTCTTAACAGCATCAGTTACTTTACGCTGATACTTAAGTGAGTTGCCGCTTAAACGGCGTGGTAATAATTTACCCTGTTCGTTTACAAATTTTTTGAGGAACTCAACGTCTTTGTAGTCAACGTACTTAATGCCGTAACGCTTAAAACGGCAATACTTTTTCTTGGGCTTATCGGTTTTAATGGCCGTTAAGTATTTGATTTCGTTCTTTGCCATGATTAAGCCTCCGCTTTTTGAGTGTTAGCAAATCCGCCGTTTCTTTTCTTGTAGTTGTATTCAACAGCATACTTGTCCAAAGCAGTGTACATATGACGGAGCACCTGCTCATCACGGTGTAACTGAATGTTTAATTTTGCGTTGAAATCAGAAGCGGCTTTGTACTCTACTACCCAGTAAATGCCGGTAGTTTTTTTCTGGATGGGGTAGGCCAGAGATTTTAAACCCCAGGGGTTGCCGTGAACAATTTCACCACCATGCTTTTCCACTAAATCAGTGTAGCGTTTTTGTGCTGCTTTGAATTCATCATCGCTGAGCACAGGGGTGAAAATCACCATCATTTCGTAACTGTTCATTACTTTTTGTGATTTTTAATTAATAATTGGGTTTGCCCACTGGATCCCGGCCATTAGCGCCGGGAAATCTGACCAATACAGATTTGGGGCGGCAAAGATAGGGGTGAACGGCGGCCCGGCCAAAGGTTTGAGGAAGTATTTTTAATGGCCACAAATCACACAAATTTACACGGATAAATGCCATAAATGGCATTGAAATACAGGGGTTTTGGAACCGGCGATTGTGTAAACGAGGGGTCGTTTTTGCCACGCTCGTTTCATCGTTCCGTTTCCAATGGGGCTTTGCCCGGCTTTTGAACATCAGCAGCAACAGGGCTTATATTCCGCAGTTTTATTTTTATTCAACAAAAAATCCCGGCTTTGAACCGGGATTCTTTGTTAGCTTATCTGATTATTTACTGCTTTACAAATTTTTCTGTTTGTATTCCGTCATTGTTCACAATCTGCAGCAAATACATGCCCGGCTTCAGTGCTTTAACATCTACTGAAACAGTTGTTTGATTTACATTTTGCTGAATTAATGTTCTTCCCTCTGCATCCACAATTCTAACAGTAAGAATTTTTGATGCGCTGCTTTGCAGGGTAATACGGTCAGTTGCCGGGTTGGGGAAGAAGCTGATATTTTTAAAATCAGTAAACACCAGTGATTTAATATCCGTTGTTTTTGATTTGCCATCCAGGTCAAACTGGCGGATGCGGTAAAAGTTTCTTCCTTTCACCGGCAATGCATCCGTAAAACTGTAATTGATTTCACTGCTGCTGTTACCTGCTGCTTTTATGCTGGTAATGCTGCTCCAGTTTCTTCCGTCGGTACTGCGTTCTACAATGAAGTAATCGGTGTTTGTTTCCTGCAAGGTACTCCAGCTAATGTTGGAACTTGTGCCGGCTTTGGTAACGTTGAATACACCCCATTCGAGCGGTAATGTAGAAGTGAATAAAAAGCCTGTAATCACGGGGTCATGATCAGAAATTCTAAAAGGCAGGCCTGTACCCAGGGCAAACCATGGATTTACATCGGCAGTTGTTTCACTTGCATCCTGAATATTATCATCATAACCAAAATAAGAAGGTTCAAAAGAATTGATATTCCATTTTGCAATTCCTGTAAATGAGCTTAAAAGAGATGGGCTGATGATTACATGCTTTAATGTTCCCTGCTGGCCGGTAAACGTGTAAGAAACATCTGTATTATTTCCTAAAACAATATAACCTGCTGCCCTGAAAATATCAATCGGGTCTTCTTCATAATAAGCATTATAATCTCCAACGGTAATAATTCTGTTATTACCACTTGTTGGAATAACGGTTGTATTAATAAAACTGAGTATTGCATTTGCCTGTTGTCTTCTGAATTCAGTGTTACATGCCTGCCCATCGCCCTGATCTGCATTTAATCCGGTTGAACTTCCGCTGCATCCTTTTGCACGGAGGTGGTTTACAATAAATGTAAAATCTTTATTAACTGATGTAAGATTAAATGTTTGTGCAGTTGGAGGTCTGTTGTGTACTGGGTTCAAATCAATCATTGGGGCGCCAACTGTTGTTACAACGGATGGCTTATAAATAATGGTACTTCTTATTTCATCGCCTGTAGGAGTGGGTGGTTGTGCGGCATCAATTATAAAAGTATATAAACCCGGAGTCCCTGCTCTTGTATTTAAGGCATCTACCAATTGAGCAATGGCGCTATTTGCACCTGTACCATCATTTTCAATTTCAACAAGACCAACAATATCTGCATTCAGCAGGAAGAGAGCTTCAACAAGTTTACCTCTTTGTCTGATATATTCTGCAAATGAATCAGCTCCACGTGAAGTGGGAAAGCCGCCACCTGAACCATCTCCATTAAAAAAATTCTCTACATTAAAACTTGCAATTTTGAGATTTGGTGCGCTCCCCACAGATGGTGGTGTTAGAGGTCTGGCTGCATATGTAAATGCCGGAGCACCCAGGGGATGTGATGCATTGAAAGGCATGATGCGGTAATTGCTGAAACCAAATCCCATAATTCCATTTAAACCATTGATTGTACTTCCTAATCGTACTGTGTTATTTGCATCTACAAAAGGCAGAGTTGGAATTGTTGAGCGCCCATCATCAAGCAAAATTGTTCGTAACAGATTATCAGTTGTATAAGTAGTTACTGCAGGTACATTGGAATTACCTGTTGATGTTGTACCACTTGCGGGGTTGTCATTAGGATCAATAATTTGAGTTGGTTGATAAACGGGGCCGTTTCTTGACAGGCTTAATTCTCCAAACCTTCCCAAATCAAGATTGCCTGTTACCGTCATTACATAATTGAAACGAACCAGCATCCCTTCATAGCGTTCAAAATCAGTTACAGCAGTTACAGGAAGCGAAATATCCGTAACAGATGGGAGGGGATTGCCCGAGCTTGTAATATTTACAGACGAGGGAATCATGACTGCCTGATTAAAAGAAGGGGTAGAACCATTTTCCTGAACAGCGCCTACAATTGCAACACGGTCACCAATGTTTACAACAGTTGAAGAAACAATAAAAATTCCATTGGAAGTTAAAGGATCAGCATCAGCAGTTGCGTCAGATTGTTGTACATAAAACCCTGCCGGGCTCCAACTGGGATAAACACCCGTTACAATTGCATCAATTCCATAAATGCCGGCGTTGGCTGCTGCTCCCGTGCCTTGAATTACTGCAATATTTGTTGGCAAATCATCGTCTGTAAGGTTAATTGATAAAGCAGAAGTATTAAAAATGTACCCCCCTGATATATTGCTGAGGGTTAGTGTTACCGTTTCTGTTCCTTCTGCAAGCCCATCATCTGTTGGAATAATTGTAACTGTAATTAATTGTGTTGATGGGGCAATTGTAAATGTTCCGGTTGCTGCTCCGGGGTTATTTGGAGCGGCGCCTGTAACAGTTACAGTATAATCTGTTCCAAAACTTGCTGTTCCTGAAAATGCAAAGTCAACTGTTGCTGAGCTTATTGTTGAAGGATTTAGAGTAATACTCATGCTCCCGTTACTCGTTGGTTCACCTGCGGTACTCCCAAAACCAATATAAGCAGTGGGTATGCTTGATCCGGCGGTAATAGAAATATCATCAACCGCAATTCGGTCTCTGGATCCGGATGATCCGTTTGACTCCCAATAAATCCAGCGAATTTGAACTTCGGGCTGATTTTCTGCGGCTACTGGTAATGTTTCTGATAAAAGGCCTGATACATGCCCGGCGGCATTTCCCTGTGAAGTATAAGTTGTTGTAGTGCCTATATCTGTAAAATTCCCGGTTCGTCCAATGCGGTATTGCAGTGCAATGCTGTTATCTCTGGAAGCCTGTTGTAAAATTGTACGGCATAACCAGGAAACCTGAATGTTTGACTGCCCCAGTGTATTAATTGAAACAATCATTGCCCCTGCTGCATTTGAGCCCGAGGCTAAAATGCCAATACCATTTGCTCCTTCATCTCTCCATCCGCCAGAAGTTGCTCCTGCCGCATAAGTAAGATCAGCATTTCCTGGTGTTAGTATTCTGGTTAAGGGAATAGAGCCTGCTGTAATTCCAAATCTGTGTAAAGCAACTCCTGCCGGCAATACAGAACCTGTTTGGGAAGTGAAATTAAAAGGGAGGCTTACCGGAAACGGATTTGCTTGTCCAAAAACATTTAAAGTAAAAAAGCAATACAGACTTAAGAAGAAGTACAGTTTCCTCATATAATATAAGTTTTTAAATAAGACACAAAACTAAGGCCGCAAATAACTTCTGCCGTTAATCTGCCATGAAATATTTATTAACAAAAAATCCAATAAAGAAGTTGATTAAATAAGACAGATTTAAAGCATGGCAGTGAGGGAGAAATTCCTAATGAAGCGTACTGAAAACTTATTGTTATCAAATCAATGAACTTTTGCGGGTCTGATATCCATCACCTTCAGTTGCAACGAAACCGAGCCATTCCATTCATTTTCATCAATAGTATATACCACATCAACAGCTCCTTGTTGTATAACAGGAAAGTAGTGTGCCGCCCGGAAAAATATGCCGGTAAGAACAATATCATTTTCTTTTAATACCAAACGAAGGTGCTGTTCTTTTACAATTTTGCTGAAACCCGTATCTGTTACATTCCGGGTAATAAAAACCGGCGGCATATTTTCAGGCCCGTATGGTTCCATTTGCTGAAGGATGTTATAAAAGCCGGGTTTGATATCAGCAAAAGAAATTTCCGCATCAATCTTTATTTCAGGAATTAATAACTCATCGGGTATTTGCGATGCCACTACTGTTTCAAACGCATCAGAAAATAATTGAATATTTTTTGTTTCAAGCGTTAAACCTGCTGCTGCAAAATGCCCGCCATAGCCCAGCAAATGTTCACGGCATGCGTGAATGGCTTCATACAAATTAAAACCATTTACACTTCTTGCACTGCCTGCTGCATACTCACCGCTTTGGGTTAACACAATGGTAGGCCGGTAATAATATTCGGTGAGGCGTGATGCAACAATACCCACCACACCTTTATGCCAATGCGGTTGATAAACTACTGTTGTTTTTCTTTTTTGTAATGCTTCATTTTCATTGATCATTGCCAGCGCTTCTTCCGTAATACTTGCATCAGCTTCTTTGCGTTCATCATTATCTGAATGCAGCATTTCAGCGTAATGCAATGCTTCTTCGTAACTGGGGGCAATAAACATCTGTACGGCTTTTCGTGCATCATCCATTCTGCCGGCAGCATTTACTCTTGGAGCAATTAAAAAAACAAGATTGGTAATATGCAATTCTTTTTCATGGCCGCTCAGGTGTTTTAAAGCTTTAATGCCATTGCAGGGGTTGGTGTTCGCCCTTATTAAGCCATAATGGGCGAGTATCCTGTTTTCATCAACGATTGGTACAATATCAGCAGCAATAGCCGTTGCCACTAAATCAAGAAAGGGATAGGTCGTTTCATCAGGCAGCCCCAATGTTTTTGCAAGAGCAGTAATTAATTTAAAGCCAACACCGCAACCACACAGTTCTTTAAATGGATAATCACACTCAGGTTGTTTGGGGTTAAGGATAGCCACTGCAGGTGGCAGTACAGAATCGGGGAGGTGATGATCACATACGATAAAATCAATATTCAGTTCTTTAGCGTACTGAATCAAATCAGTTGATTTGATACCACAGTCGAGCGAAATAATCAATGAGAACTGATGTTCTTTTGCAAAATCAATTCCCATTTTTGAAATGCCATAACCTTCACGGTAACGGTGTGGTATATAATAATCAATCAGCTCAGGTGTTGATTGAGAAAGCAAAAATTGATACATACAGGCAACACTGGTAGTGCCATCCACATCATAATCCCCAAACACCAGTATTTTTTCTTTCTGGGTGAATGCAAGCAGTATGCGGTCAACTGCTTTTTGCATATCCTTCATCAGCCATGGGTCATACAGCTGATTGAGTTTCGGGCGAAAAAAATCTTTTGCTTTTTCAAAACTGTCAATATTCCGCTGTACCAGTATTTTGCAAATAACGGGATGAATTTTCAGCTCATCAAACAGTTGTTGTGTTTTTGCTGTATCAGCACCAGGTATCGTCCAGCGTTTCTGCATGTATTAATACTTTCGGTCCGTGGTAAACCGCACCAGTTCTTCAAGGCCGTTTCTTATTTCATTTTGCGGGAACTCATATAAAATCCGGATGGCTTCATCACGGTAATGTGCCATCTTCTCTTTTGTATAATCAATACCTCCGCATGTTATCACTTCATCAATCACATGCTTTACCGCATCACGGTTTTTATTTTTGTTTTTAAGAATGCAGATGAGATCTTTTTTGGTGGATTGAGAAACATTGCTGAGTGTATAAATGAGCGGGAGCGTTAATTTTTTTTCTTTGATATCGTTGCCTGTTGGTTTGCCAATCGCTTCGCTTCCGTAATCAAACAAATCATCTTTTATCTGGAAGGCAATGCCTGCATTTTCACCAAAGAGTTCCATCTTATGTGTTATTTCTTTATTCTGTGTGGTAGACCAGGCGCCGGCGCCGCAGGCTGATGCCAGCAAGGAAGCAGTTTTGTTTTTTATGATTTCGAAATAAACGTTTTCATCAAGGTTGAGGCTTCTTGATTTTTCAATTTGCAGCAGTTCGCCTTCACTCATCCGTTCAACAGCAGTGGAAAGAATTTTCAATATTTCAAAATCATCATTTTTGAGAGAAAGCAATAACCCTTTTGAAAGCAGGTAGTCGCCCACCAAAACAGCCACTTTATTTTTCCACAGGGCATTGATCGAAAAAAAATTTCTCCTTTCCATGGATTCGTCCACCACATCATCATGCACCAGGGTGGCAGTATGCAGCAACTCAACCAAAGCGGCGGCCCTGTAGGTGCTTTCATCAACAGGATTAAAAAGACGGGCGCTTAAAAAAACGAACATGGGTCTTATTTGTTTGCCTTTTCGTTTTACAATGTATTGCATAATGCGGTCCAGCAGTGAAACTCTGCTTTTTACAGCCTGCCGGAACTTGTCTTCAAATACCTGCAATTCATCTTTTATGAGGTTTTGTATGGATTCAATCGAATTCATCGGGTGGCAATTTACGTTACTGGTGAAATTTCAGGGGTTTAATCTCGCAAAAGCATCATTTTCCCCGGAAATCCTGTCTGTCATGAAATGAAATGATTAAATAAGCATAAAAAATTTGCTTTTTAATCTGTGATACATATTTTTGCAATAATCATCAGGATTTTTCGAAACTTAATACAACAACTATGGCAAGCAAAAAGTACACTCTCTTAGTGGGAGCCCTATGTTTTTTAATCACCAACCTCTCTGCTCAGAGCTATGACTGGAAAGATTCTTCTCTTATCCCCAAAAAAGGACAGTCGCAGCACAGCGAATTTTTACAGAATCAATACCCCTTTCCTGCAAA
Source organism: Chitinophagaceae bacterium (assembly GCA_019747705.1). GTDB lineage: Bacteria > Bacteroidota > Bacteroidia > Chitinophagales > Chitinophagaceae > Lacibacter. Next base: position 18,176 of record JAIEQM010000134.1, read on the forward strand.
GCCACGTAATCAGTGGGAAGTAGGTTTAAGTTTTGGTAATGTGTTTATCAGCGGTGATGTGAATACCCGCATCCCTAACTGGGGCTGGGGCGCACATGTTCGCAAAGCAATGGGTTATGTGTTTTCAATGCGTCTCGCCTATTCCGGCGGTATTGCCAAAGGAATGAACTGGTTGCCAGCCTTCAATTATGGTAAAAATCCGGCATGGGCCAGAAATTATGTAGCCCCTGTTAATACACAGTGGGTTCAGGCTCCAATCCCCGGTCAGCAACCAGGCGTACTTTATCAATTGCAAAGCACAAATCTTTTCCGGCCGTATAATATTACTGCAGGAGGCGACCCGGTTTATTATAACTATAGAACCACCATACACCAGCTTGCCCTGCAGGGTGTGGTTACTTTAAATAACGTACGTTTTCATAAAGCTAAAACAGGATTCCTTATTTATGGATTAGGAGGCGTTGGTGGTATGATTTATGACGCAAAGGTAGATGCGCTTAACAGTAACGGCGTACCCTATACTGATTTGTTTCGCCGGGTCTATAATTCATATCAGCAGAGCAATTATAAAAACAGAAATAAAGTGCTCAGAGATTTAAGGGCAGGTATGGATCGTGTCTATGAAACTGATGCTGAAAATCAGGGTCTTCGTCGTCCAAAACTTTTTGGAAGAACTTTTAAGCCAAGTGTACAGGTAGGCGCTGGTGTGCAGTTTAAGCTCAGCAGGAAATTCAGCCTGGGTATTGAAGAAGTGATTAACTGGACCAATGATGATCTTCTGGATGGTCAGCGCTGGCAGGAAAGCCCTTTAGGAGATGCAGCTATGACACGTGATTTTGATGCATGGCATTATACCAGCGCCAGCATTAATTATACAATTGGTGCAAAATCTGTTGAGCCTCTCTGGTGGTTAAACCCATTGGATTATGCTTACAACGAATTAAATGCACCCCGCCACATGAAGCTGCCCAAGCCGGTTTTGGATGATGCTGATGGGGATGGCGTAACAGACCAGTTTGACCGTGAACCCAATACCCCTGCAGGTTGCCCTGTGGATACACATGGTGTAAGCCGTGATACGGATGGTGATGGTGTTCCTGATTGTAAGGATAAAGAATTGGTGACTCCTACACAGTGCCAGCCGGTAGATGCTGATGGTGTTGGTAAATGTCCTGATCCTGAGTGCTGCAAAAACAGGGTTGCCGATGTTCCAAAATGTAATTTGGTTGATTTGCCAAGCATCAATTTTGCAGGCAATGGTACCACGCTTTCTGCTGAAGCAAAAGCGCTTCTCGGAAGTGTAGCTTCTAACCTCCGTGGCGCTCCGCTTTGTAAGCTGATTGTTTGCGGAAGCGCTGCCAAGAGCAAATCCGGTCAGGCATTAGGTCAAAAGCGTGTTGACGCTATCGTTAAATACCTCGTTGAAACACAAGGTATCAGCGCAGACCGTGTTGAAGCTAAATACGACTGCAGCGAAGGTGATCCTTCAGTGGTTGAGCTCCGTGCAGAACAAAAACAATAAAATTCTGACCTGATACAGAAAGCCCTCCAAAATCCGGAGGGCTTTTTCTTTAGGAAAAGATTAACCGCCCATTCCCGCCCTTTTGAAAAGGTTGAGCTTAATTTGCCCGAAACTCTTAACTTTGCCCGCATTTATGAATTCAGGATCCCGGCTTTTTATTTTATCGTCTTTCATTTTTGTTCTTGCAGCCTGTAACCGCCACAGCTTAAGTAAGATACTCAAGAGCAGCGATGTGGAGTATAAATTAAAAATGGCAGAGCAATACTTTGCCAATAAAAAATACAGCAGGGCGCAGAGTATATTTGAAGACCTGTTTCCGGTATGGAGAAGCGATCCACGGTTTGAAGATCTTTATTATAAATATGCTTACTGTGCTTATTATCTGAAGGATTATGTGAGCGCTGAGAACCTGTTCAAAGGTTTTTCAGATGCGTTTTCCAAAAGCCAGCGGGCGCCCGAGGCAGATTATATGCGGGCATATTGCTATTACAAACAATCGCCCAAAGTGGAGCTGGATCAAACCCCTACTGAAAAAACGATTGGTTTTATGCAGTCGCATCTGAACAACTACCCGGAATCAGTAAAGGCAGAAGATGCAAAGCAGATTATTGCAAAGTGCTATGAAAAACTGGAGCTCAAGGAATTTAAAAGTGCAGAATTGTATTTTAATATAGGCGCTTACAGGGCTGCGGCAATATCGTTTACGAATTTATTAAACCATTATCCTGAGTCGAAAAAAACAGATGAGTACAAACTGATGGTGATCAAATCTTACTACCAGTTTGCCAACATGAGTATTGAAACAAAGCAAAAGGAGCGGTTTGAAAAAGTGCTGGAAGAGTATTATGATTTTGTGGACCGTTTCCCCGACAGTAAATTAATAAAAGACGCTGAAAAATATTTTAATCTTTCCAAAAACAGTTTAAATACAATCAACAATGAGCAGACTGATAAGAAAAGTTAGCGCCAACACAAGCAATGTGGTGGAAACAAAGAATCTGGCTGATATTAAAAACAAAACAGGCAATCTTTATGAGTCTATTGCCATAATTGGTAAAAGGGCCAACCAGATCAATATTTCTATTAAAGAGGAATTGCATAATAAACTGGAAGAGTTTGCCAGCCATACTGACAGCCTTGAAGAAATTCATGAAAACAAGGAGCAGATTGAAATTTCAAAAGCTTATGAGCGCATGCCCAATCCTGCCATCCTTGCCACACAGGAATTTTACGAAGATAAAATCTATCACCGCAAGGCTGATAACGATCTGTTTTCATAAGTTTATTCTAAAGTATATTGATGGCGGCCGGTTGGCCGCCATTGCTGTTTGTGCGCCATGCATGCCATTGTTCTTTAAAGTTAAAGTCTTGAACAGGCCATCTAACGGGAACTGTTAATCC
>JAIEQM010000047.1 GCA_019747705.1 Chitinophagaceae bacterium
GCCGCATATTTTTTTGCAATCCATCATAGGTTGTTAAAGAACTAAGCTACTTAATAATTTGAAAGCAAATCACAACGCATTACCGGTAATGCTGTTATATATAGTTGTTGTTAAAGAACTAAGCTACTTAATAATTTGAAAGCAAATCACAACAGCTACTTGAGTACACTGCCAAGCGACCTTGTTGTTAAAGAACTAAGCTACTTAATAATTTGAAAGCAAATCACAACTGCCGCATATTTTTTTGCAATCCATCATAGGTTGTTAAAGAACTAAGCTACTTAATAATTTGAAAGCAAATCACAACGTGAAACGGTGTGGTACTATGTTCAGTATGGTTGTTAAAGAACTAAGCTACTTAATAATTTGAAAGCAAATCACAACCGGAACAGTTATTACCATAACAGGTGTTGAGTTGTTAAAGAACTAAGCTACTTAATAATTTGAAAGCAAATCACAACACTCACTGATATGCACTACATCATTGGAAGGTTGTTAAAGAACTAAGCTACTTAATAATTTGAAAGCAAATCACAACAGACGCAAAGAAGACTGTAAAAATTCCACAGTTGTTAAAGAACTAAGCTACTTAATAATTTGAAAGCAAATCACAACTTGTTCGGGTTTTGTTGCTACTTGCGTCATGTTGTTAAAGAACTAAGCTACTTAATAATTTGAAAGCAAATCACAACATGCCTTCCTCTGGTTGTTTTTTGGTAAAAGTTGTTAAAGAACTAAGCTACTTAATAATTTGAAAGCAAATCACAACTGCGGAAGCATTTATAAATCCGCCCAGAGCGTTGTTAAAGAACTAAGCTACTTAATAATTTGAAAGCAAATCACAACATTTTGCTGGCAACGGCCAAACTTACTTACGTTGTTAAAGAACTAAGCTACTTAATAATTTGAAAGCAAATCACAACGTTAATTGACTTCACTGCTCCTGCGCCGATGTTGTTAAAGAACTAAGCTACTTAATAATTTGAAAGCAAATCACAACCTTCTTTCGTGAGTTCTTTCACGAGCGAGCGTTGTTAAAGAACTAAGCTACTTAATAATTTGAAAGCAAATCACAACCAGCACAGCAGCAAGCCCCGACCGTTACAGTTGTTAAAGAACTAAGCTACTTAATAATTTGAAAGCAAATCACAACGCTTTTTTAAGTCCACAAAAAAAACAAGGTGTTGTTAAAGAACTAAGCTACTTAATAATTTGAAAGCAAATCACAACTACAAAGGGTAACTGATGAGCCGTGATGCGGTTGTTAAAGAACTAAGCTACTTAATAATTTGAAAGCAAATCACAACAACATCTGCCATTTCTTGTATGTGGGCAACGTTGTTAAAGAACTAAGCTACTTAATAATTTGAAAGCAAATCACAACGGCAAAGCATATTTTATTGACAGAAATAATGTTGTTAAAGAACTAAGCTACTTAATAATTTGAAAGCAAATCACAACTAAATCCTGCTGATTTGAATGATATAGCAGTTGTTAAAGAACTAAGCTACTTAATAATTTGAAAGCAAATCACAACCGCATCTTCGACTGCCTTCTGCTTGCGCTTGTTGTTAAAGAACTAAGCTACTTAATAATTTGAAAGCAAATCACAACTGAAGCGGGTCTTCGTCCCCCGTAAGGAAGTTGTTAAAGAACTAAGCTACTTAATAATTTGAAAGCAAATCACAACGGAGAAGTCCTTGACCAGCAGATACCTTTAGTTTGACTCAGAAACCCACCGCCTTTGGCGGTGGTAATGTACTCGGGGCTATGCTGTATGATTAAATTGGCCGAATGAGCAAATACAAGAAACAGTCTCACGTAGTCTGTAAGTGCGATTATCATATAGTGTGGGTTCCGAAGTATCGGTTTCGAATATTAACAGGTGAAGTTGGTCGGTTGATGGCAACAGATATTCGGATGTACAGTGAATGGTTAGGTTGCGAAATAATAGAATTGAATGTTCAGTCAAGAGGCTATTTTGTGAATACAGTTGGTATCAATGAGGATATGATTAGAAGGTATGTGAAATATCAGGAAGCGGAAGAACGTAAAGAGGAGAGCAACCAACAGGGTTTCGACTTCGACCTTGGAATTTAGCCTATGGCTTCACCCATAAATCCACCTGCTTTGCAGGTGGTAGTTTAATGAAACCCTGCATGATTCTAAAACATTACCGGCAGTTATAGAACAATATGAAAGACTGAAAGAAAAGAAACCCAAAGCTATTTTTGCAGACAGAGGTTACCGTGGCCCCACGCAAGTCAATGATGTAAGTGTGTACATACCTAAACCACAAACAAACATCACCAAAGCACAACGTAAACAACATTGCAGGCGTGCAGCCATAGAGCCTGTCATCGGGCATTTAAAACAGGATTACAGGTTAATCAGAAATTATTTGAAAGGTACAGTTGGAGATGCGATCAACCTGATGCTGAGTGCCGCCGCCATGAATTTTAAACGAGTCATCAACCTCTGGCTCACAGAGGCAAATCTTTGTTGGCAACTTATCTGCGCAACCATCGCAAATATTTATTGGAAATATTATGCCCTCAACAGAAAAATGACTTTTTGAGGGACGACTCTTTATTTTAACACTTCCTCCAGCTTTCTTTCCAAATCATTTCCCCTCAAACGTTCGGCAATAATTTTTCCTTCAGGATCCACTAATACATTGTAAGGGATACCATCAAACCCAAATAAAGGCACAGCAGCACTTTCCCAATATTTTAAATCACTGATATGTGTCCAGGTTAACCCATCATCTTTTATAGCTTTCAGCCAGGCATCTTTTGTTTTATCTAATGATACACCAAGGATGGTAAAATTTTTATTTTTAAATTTATTATAAGCGGCAACTACATTGGGGTTTTCTGCCCGGCAGGGGCCGCACCAACTGGCCCAAAAATCAACGAGCACATATTTACCACGGAAACTGCTGAGCGAAACTTCTTTTCCATTTACATCAGGCATTGAAAAATCAGGAGCCATTCTCCCGGTTGTTGGTTTGTTTTCGGCTGCCTGCTGTTTGTTTGCTGAAGCTACTGCTTCCCGAAACTGTTTTACCAATGTTTGGATACCGGCATGTTTGGGAAAACGTTTTAATAAGCTGTTATAAGCAGCTTCATTCTCTGTTAAATCTTTTCCTGCATTAAGTTGCACCGCACACATACTCACCACCGGGCTTTCATCTTTCTCAGCCGTTTGTTTAATGAACAAATTAAATGCATCAACGATCGATTGTCCTTCTTTTTGCTTTGCCATTTTTAAGCTGTCCGATGCAGTTGTGTTTTGCTGCAACTCTGTTTGCAGGGCAAATATTTTTTGCTGTGTAACTGTGAGTGAGTCGTAAAATATCCGTAACCGTTCTGATGCAGGGGAGTTGGTAAAGGAATGCTTGCGTATATCTGCCCAGTCTCCACGCAGTTGAATATTTGAACCATCGTTAACAACAAGAAAAACAGGGGAGCGTTCCACATCAGGAAAACGGATTTGTAAAAGTGTTTCTTCATTTGCTTTTCCTTTAAGAACAAACTTGCCGTTAACCATACTCACCGTGTCCAGCACTTGTGGCGGCATATTATCAAAACTGGCCTGCTCCAGGTAAGCAACAGCCGCAGGAGCATTTTTTAATTCACCTGATACGGTAAAATTTTTAGAGCCACTCTTGTTGCAGGCAGCAAGGAAGGCTGCCATCATCACCACATAAAAAACCTGTTTCATAAATAATTGTTTATTGAGATAATTTTTCTGTTACGAGCTGGTTAAGCAGTTTGGGGTCGGCTTTGCCCTTTGATTTTTTCATCACTTCACCCACAAACAAACCAATCAACCCTTTTTTTCCTTTTTTGTATTCCGTTACTTTCTCCGGCATACTGCCCAGCACTTGTTCAATTAATACGGTTAATGCATCTGCATTCCGTTCCTGTATCAAATTCATTTCCTGTGCCAGTTGCAAAGCCGGCTTGCCGGTTTGTAATACAGCAGGAAATAATTTTTGAGATGCAACAGTGTAACTCACTTTACCTTCTTCCACCAAATTGATTAACTCTGCAAGCCGGGCCGGTTGTAAAGGGAAGCCACCGGTTTCCATCTCATGTTCATTCAAATAGGATTTTATTGGCCCCAGCAACCAATTGGCTGTTTGTTTGAACAAGGAAGTTTGTTTAGCTGCGTTTTCAAAATAATCACTCCATTCTTTATCATCTGCAATGATCGCTGCATCGTATTCCGGTAACTGGTATTGCTGCATCAAACGTTGCTTGCGCTGTTCCGGCAGTTCCGGTAAAGAAGCACGAATAGCGGTTACAAATTCATCTGTTATAACAAAAGGCGGCAAATCAGGGTCTGTTAAATAGCGGTAATCATTGGCGTCTTCTTTGGTGCGGATGGCAAAAGTAGTTTCATCATCGCTGTTAAAACTTCTTGTTTGCTGAATAATGGGTTCATCTTTTTCTTTCAAATCAATTAAACGCATCACTTCAAAATCAATGGCTTTTTTGAGGAAGCGAACAGAATTGAGATTTTTTACTTCTACTTTAGTGCCAAGTGTTGTTTCGCCTTTTAACCGAACAGAGATGTTGGCATCGCACCGCATGCTTCCTTCTTCCATATTACCATCACACACACCCAGTGTGCGAACCATCTTACGCAACTCTGTTAAATAAGCCGCTGCTTCATCACCATTGTGCAAATCAGGTTCGGTGACAATTTCAATTAACGGAACGCCTGCTCTGTTGCAATCAACTACTGAATAATCTTCGTATTGGTCATGCATACTTTTTCCCGCATCTTCTTCCATGTGAATGCGGTTCAATTGAACGTTGCGTTCACCAGTTGGCGTTTTAATTTTTACATGGCCGCCTTTGCATACAGGAGTTGTATGTTGTGAAAGCTGATATCCTTTTGGCAAATCAGGATAGAAATAATGTTTGCGTGCAAAATAGTTGATGGTTTCAATTTCACAATTGCAGGCAAGACCCATACGCACTGCCAGTTCAATGGCTTCTTTGTTTAACTTGGGTAAGGTGCCGGGATGCGCAAGGGTGATGGGGCTTATATGTGTATTGGGTCCGCCGCCAAAACTGGCATCATCTGCACTAAAGAGTTTGCTTTTAGTGAGCAGTTGCGCATGAACTTCCAAACCAATTACTGCTTCATATTTATCACTGTATTGCATAGAAGCAGCAAAAATATCTGTTTTGGGTGGAAGCAAATGTCAGAAACCTCACAAAAAACCCCGGCGCAGGCTGCCGGGGTAAAAGTAAACACGATTCAAAGGTTTACGGTATGAGATCGCTTTTTTTCAGTTCTTTCGGAATTTTTATTTCAACAGTTACGGGTTTGCCATCACGCAGGAGTTGAATGGTCCATGTTTTTTGATCAGCCTGTTCATGCATCGCTTCTTTTGCTTCATTTACACCGGTTACTTTTTTACCATTGATTTCAGTAATGATGTCATTTTTCTGGATCCCGTTTTTGGAAGCCGGTGAATCAGCATCCACTTCTGTAACCGTTACACCTTTATCATCTTCCGTATCCTGGATGCTTACACCCAATTTTGCTCTGTTTCGGTAGAAGAAATAAGTTCCGTTACCGCCATAGTTAAAAGGCTCTCTCAGTTCAAACTCTCTGAGGTTATTTTCAAAATGGAGTTTTGGCATCTCAAATGGCTCCACATTGAAATTAAAATCATAATCTTCAGTGCTTTTGCCCGACTTTAAAATGGCTTTTACTGATTTTGTTTTTCCATCCCTGATATAGGTTACGGTTACTTCATCGCCCGGTTTGTGTTTGCGGATAGCGGTAAAAATATCTTCTGTATCATTCATTTCTTCAGCATCCACTTTTGTAATAATATCTCCTTCTTTTAAGCCCGCTGCTTCGGCGGCCGAACCCTTACTCACCTCTGTAATTTTTAAACCTTTTTCGGCTTTTTCAGTAACCACACCCGGCACAGCAATTTTTTCCATTTGTTCATGAATATTCTTTACCCGTTTCTGCATTTCTATACTGCGTTCCTGCCATTGTTTGCCAAGATGTTCCCAATCGCCCTGGCGGTTTCTGAATTCCCGGAGGTGAACCATTGGCGCCCTGAGGTTGTATAAGTAACGCAACTCCGGGAAACCATCCGCATCAAATTCTTTAATGATGATATTGCTGTCGCCATCTTTCACCTCTTTGCCATTCAGTTTTACTTTATCCCCGTCAATTTCAATCACCATCTTTTCCGGTTTACTGCCTTTGCGCCGGATGATGATGCGTTCGTTTTTTTCTCTTTTTTGGGCTGATGATAAGGAAACCATTCCTGTTTGTACTGCCAGCAACAGCAGTAATACCCTGGTTGTGATTGTTTTCATTTTCGTAGTTTTTTGAATGATGGAAACGAATGTACGAAGGTTTTCTTAATTACGAAATATTTCGCAAATGTTAAAATTTGCTATCGGAAAAAAGAGGGTAATAACTAATGATTTGCTGGTGTTGCGAATTTTAATTTCAGGCTTATTGAAACAGCATGTTTTACGGTGCAGGCATTTGTCTTGTTAGAGGTCATCAACAAAGACATTATTCTATTATAAGCGTTTCTTTAAACATGTTATAAAACCAAAGCATTTTATCTATTATTAAAAGTCCTGAATAACTACTGCAAAAACTCATACCTCGCATCTTTCACAAATCGTTCATCTGTCAACGTTTTTAAAAAAGCAAGCAGGTTATTTCGTTCAGCAGTTGAAAGGGGAATGCCGCCGCTCAGTAAAGGATTGAGTGTAAAACTTATTTGCAACTGGTTCTGGTAATGATCCAACACCTGGCTAAAGGCAATAAACCTGCCATCAATGCATAAACGGAAATGATTTGTACAAATTACGCAGCGTGGGTACCCTGAACTTTAAAGAATCATTCCTGCTGCCGGTAAAACTCATTCTTCCCAAATCATTCAACGCCGGTTTTACGGCCAAACCATTATTGCGGTAAGAACCATCTGTAAACAAAGGCTCCGTATGACAGGTATTGCATTTACTTTGAAACAATACATACCCTGCCTGTTCTGCCGCTGTAAAACTTAAAAGAGTTTGCTTTACAGAATCATATTTGGTGGAAGCGCTCACCATACTCACTGTAAACTGCACCAGTGCATTTAGCAGGTTCTGCACATTAATATCCTGGTTATATGCTTTTTGAAACAATGAAGGATAATTACCTGTTGCCTTTAATTTGTTTACAATGCTTTCAGGTGTTTCGCCCATTTGGATGGGATTGGTGATTTGTGCAGTTATAATATCTTCCAGCTTTGTATAACGGCCATCCCATCCAAAACTTTTGTACCAGGCCAAATTAAAAAAGGTGGTGCATTGCGGTTGCTGTGCTGGCCATTTAAACCATGGCTTAAATCATGATCATAAGTACAAAAGCAGCAATTTGCTGATGACAACCGGCGCAGGAAATACTTCCGTCTTTTGAAAGCCTCCGTCATAAAACAATCTTCTTCCCAAATCAACCGCTTCAGCCGTTAAGCCGCCATTGGCATACAGGTTGGGAACGGGAAACCCTGAAGGAACTGTCAATGAAACAGGAGTTGTTTCATATTTGTTTTTGCGGCAGGACTGCACCCACATCATACAAATAATGAGGCAACCAATAAGTGCTATAGTAATCCCTTTCTTCATCAATATTCGCCCGGTTTTATTTTCTTTCTTGCTGTTTTTTGTTCTGCTGCTTTCTTTTTAGACTCGATTCGTTTTTCTTTTGCTGCTTTAGAAGGTTTGGTGGCAATGCGTGCCTTCTTGGGTGTAAGTGCCTGCGCCACCAGGTAATTCATCTTTTCAATTACTTCTGCCTTATTGCTTTGCTGGGTGCGGTGTACCTGGCTTTTTATATGCAGCAACCCCTCTTTGGTAATACGGTTGCTGAGTTTTTGTTTCAGCAATTCTTTTTGTTCATCAGTCACTACTGAAGATGCATCAATGTTCCAGTAACCCATCACCATGGTTTCCACCTTGTTTACATTTTGACCGCCGCTGCCGCCGCTGCGTGCCGTGGTAAATTGTATTTCACTGCTGATGTCAATGTTCATGTGTAAGGTTGTATTTTCGAAGAACTAAAATTACAACCTGAGAACGGAACTATGCGTGTTGTTTTACAAAGAGTAAGTAAAGCTGCTGTTAAAGTAAACGGAGCCATTACCGCCGCCATTGAAACAGGTTTGCTGGTATTGCTGGGTATTGAGGATGCAGATACAAAAGACGACTTAGAATGGCTGAGTAATAAAATAGTAAACCTTCGGGTGTTTGATGATGAAGCGGGTGTAATGAACCTGTCAGTGAAAGATGTTGATGGTGATGTTTTACTGGTGAGCCAGTTTACATTACATGCTTCAACAAAAAAAGGAAACCGGCCGTCGTATATCAAAGCAAGCAAACCGGAACAGGCCATTCCTTTGTATGAGCAGATGATTCTTCAATTACAAGAGGATATGGGTAAAAAAATTAGTACCGGTGTTTTTGGTGCTGATATGAAAGTGGAATTACTGAATAACGGGCCGGTAACGATTGTGATTGATACGAAGAATAAAGAGTAATGGATAATTGGTTAATTGATAAATGATAATTCTATGAATGCAGACTTAACGATTAAACAAGCGCAGGAGCAGGTAGATGAATGGATAAAAACGGTTGGTGTTCGTTATTTTAATGAACTTACCAATCTTGGAATATTGATGGAAGAAGTGGGGGAGCTTTCAAGGCTTATGGTGCGTACTTATGGTGAGCAATCGTTCAAAGAATCTGATAAAGGTAAAGAGCTGAGTGATGAAATGGCTGATGTGTTGTGGGTATTGATTTGCCTGGCCAATCAAACCGGTGTTGATTTAACAGATGCACTTCAAAAGAATTTTGAAAAGAAGATGAGCCGGGATAAAGAAAGGCATCAGAATAATGAAAAGTTAAAGTGAGTTTAATTGGGAAAACACTATTTGCATTTTACTTCACCCAAAGGTTTTCATAAATGATACTCCTAAGGAAGAGCTTAAAAACATCTGCACCTAAAAACTTATCTTTGCCCGCATTTCAAAACTATGATTCATGGCAAGCGAAAAACTTTTTGCAAATATTATTTCTCACGCCAAAGAGTACGGCTATATTTTTCAGTCATCTGAAATTTATGATGGCTTAAGCGCTGTTTATGATTATGGACAGTATGGCGCCCAGCTCAAAAAAAACATCCGTGATGCCTGGTGGAAAAGCATGACCCAGCTTCATGAGAACATTGTGGGGATTGATGCTGCCATCTTTATGCATCCCACCACCTGGAAAGCCAGCGGCCATGTTGACAATTTCAGCGATCCTATGATTGATAATAAAGACAGCAAGAAACGCTACCGTGTGGATCATTTGATTGAAGCGCATGCAACTGAACTGGAAGATAAAGGCGAAGCAGATAAAGCAAAAGAACTTCTTTCAGCAATGGATGCATTATTAGCTAAAGATGACTTTACTGGTCTCAAAACTTTAATTGAAACATGGAAAATAAAATGTGCTGTTAGCGGCACCGCCAACTGGACCGATGTTCGTCAGTTCAACCTCATGTTCTCCACCGAGTTTGGCGCTGTGAGCAGTGATAATCCTGAAGATAATATTGTGTACCTGCGGCCTGAAACAGCACAGGGCATATTTGTAAACTTCCTCAATGTGCAAAAAAGCGGCCGCATGAAAATACCCTTTGGTATTGCACAAACAGGTAAGGCGTTCCGAAATGAAATTGTGGCCCGCCAGTTCATATTTCGTATGCGGGAGTTTGAACAGATGGAAATGCAGTTCTTCGTTCGCCCGGGTACAGAGCTGGATTGGTACGCCAAATGGAAAGAAACAAGGATGCAATGGCATATTGACCTGGGATTACCTGCGGAAAAACTCCGCTTTCATGATCATATTAAACTGGCCCATTATGCCAATGCTGCGGTGGATATTGAATTTGAATTCCCTTTTGGCTGGAAAGAACTGGAAGGCATTCACTCAAGAACAGATTATGATCTCCGCCGCCACCAGGAGTTCAGCAAAAAGAAACTGCAGTATTTTGATAATGATTTGAATGCAGAGGGCAAACCTTATGGTAACTACATCCCCTTTGTTGTGGAAACTTCAGTAGGTCTCGACAGATTATTTCTAACTATTCTCAGCCATTCTTATCATGAAGAAGAAGTGCCCACCGCAGAGGAGGGGAAAACAGATACCCGGGTAGTTTTACGTTTGCCTGCAAAGATTGCCCCCATTAAGCTGGCTGTTTTTCCATTAACCAAAAAAGATGGGCTGCCGGAGCTGGCAGAGGAAATTATGAAGGATTGCATGCCGCATTTCCATTGCTTTTATGAGGAAAAAGACGCTATTGGCAAGCGTTACCGGAGGCAGGATGCCATTGGCACGCCTTTCTGTGTTACTGTGGATCATCAGACAAAAGAAGACGGAACGGTCACCATCCGTTTAAGAGATACGCTTGAGCAGCACCGTATTCCCGCAAAAGAGGTTCAACAATTTGTGCTTAATAAAATTGCATAATTGGGCTATAAACGTTTTCTTTGCAGAAACACTCAATCCGGCATTCAATATCCTTCCGTAAATATTGAATGACTCAAAATCACAGTTTATGCCAAAAATTGCAAACTTAATTGTTGAAATGCACCTTGCCCTATTTGCATTTTGCTGTTTAATAGCTGTTGTAATAGGCTATTTAATGGGCAAACGCAAAGAAGCAGTTCTCACCAAAAGGGCCCTTGATGCAGAAAACGAAATGATCCAGTCAAACAACGAAGTGCTTCGTTACGCTGAAATCAATAAACAACTTACAGAAACCCTTGAAAAAGCAAAAATTCCGCTGCCTTCCATTACCAGGCACAAAGAAGAGGAAAAATTGCGCTCCATTCCGCTCGAAAAAATCGGTTAAAATAGTTTAACCCTTTGCAATGCAAAGGGTTTTTTATGGTTGGGTTACGGGCTTTGCTGCCCTGCTCATCTGCAGTTGCGTCGCACACTTCAACTCCTGAAATCCTGTTGTGCAAACTCCTGTGCAAATGCTGCAACAATGAAACAGTTCCCGGCGTCAACAACTGGCAATACATTCCATGATCACACATCAACCCAATAAAAAAGTGCAACGCTTTTCTATCACATTGCACTTACTTGTAATAACGAATTTATTTATTGCTTCACAAACTTCTGCAAAAATACATCCCCTGCTTCATTTTTTATTTCAACAATATAAATACCACCGGAGAGGCGGCTCACATCCAGCCTGCTGTCCTGGTATGCAAAACGCTGCTGTAAAACAGTTTGCCCGGTTGCATTTATAATCCGCACCATCATATTCTTTACAGTTGTTTTGTTACCTGTAAGAATCTGAAGTGTATTACCGGTATTGTTATACACCTGTTGTATAAACACATCTTCATCAGAAGAAGTTAATGTAACAATATTGGAGTAACTAAACTTCCCATCTAAATCCACCATCTTTAGCCGGTATTGAAAACGCCTTCCCCTGTACAACACATTCTCATCTTTATAACTATAATCCATGGTTTGTGCAGAGTTGCCAGCAGCAGTAACAGAGCCAATTTTTGCAAACACAGCTTCACCATCAATCTTTCGTTCCACTTCAAAATGGCTGCTGTTACTTTCTGTTTCAGTTTTCCAGTTTAAATCAATATGCGGATAGCGTTTGTTTGCTGTAAAGTTCACCAGCGTTACAGGTAATGGGGTATTAAAGTTGCTGCCCCCGCTGTTAATCCAGAATTCAGAAAAGCTTCTAACTTTAAATTCAGCATAGTACCCATTGTTAAACGGCACCACATCCACATTGGCCGGGTTAATAAACCGGTAGCTGCCAATATTATCCAGCAGGGACCCGTTTTCAATGGCAGCGCTTCCGCTGAATTTGGTAACGCCTGCCGCAAAAGCATCTGTTAAATTAGAGCAGGCGGGGCAATTTGTTGCACTGAGCATGGCCACCATCTCAGCTTCAGTAAAATAAAAACGAACCTGCACACTATCTGTTAATGCATTGGTGGGTTGTATTACAATATTCCTGTCAAGATAATATTGTGAACCGTTATTGCGAACAGCGCCGGTATTGATATAAACACTCACATTGGTGCTTCCCAGGTTTTGCCCGCCGGGATTAATGGAAGCAATTAGATTCCCGCCGTTTCTGAAATCAACCCAGTTGTTTCCACTTACATTCTGGTTTACATTAATTTGATTGACGCCTGTATAAATCGTTTCCCGGTCAAATATCCGGATGTCATCAATACCTACGCCCTCCCGCTCTGTAAGCACATCGCTATAAAACAAAAACCGGAAGCGCACGCTGGATGCGTTGGTAGGGATTGCAACACTTGATACATGCCATCTTGAATAACTGGTTCTCCAGAAATTAGCAGGATCGGTAAACCAGTTAGTACCGCCATTTTGTACACCCAGCCTTAACCATGTATTTCCATTATCTGTTGAATATTCGATGCTATGGTAATCATACCCTTCTTCCTGGCTGCTGATATGCGCAAAGCTTAGTGTTGGATTGGTTAAGCTGCTTAAATCAAAACAGGGAGAATACAAATAGGAAGAATCATTGGGTTTATAAAAACCAGCCAGACTTGTAAACCATGCTTTGGTTCCGTTGGCAGCTTTTTTAAGAAGAGCCCGGCTCAATGCATCTGTTGAACCCCATTTCCAGTCGCTGTAACTCCGGGTGGTAAAATAATTGCCATTGCTGTTTTCAAAACGTTCAAAATAAGGATAGCTGGCAACAGCAGGACTGTTATAAACAAACTGGTTAGTAACACTGTCGTTTAACGGATAATCATCACCTGCCAGTTGTGCCCATGCATCAATATCATATGCTTTATAGGCAGAGAAATCAGCAGTTGTTGAAAAGGTATAGTCAATTGTTGCATTGGGACCAATAGAAGGTATGGTTCCTGCCACTGCTGTTCCATTATCAACCCTGTAATAAACAGGAATGTTATTGTAGGTATTGGAAGTAGTATTTTTTACCCTGATGGTAACAGCGGCGTTACCTGCTGAACAGTTAAATGTTGACGGGGCTACAAGTTGTATTACGGTTAAATCATTATTGACAGCACTGATACGGATATCGTCAAATGAAAATCCATCATCAATATCAGCACCATCAGCCTGGTAAGAACCATTGTTGGAGGATGTAAATCCGCCCTGGTCAAACCGTACCTGGAAACTGGAAGTGATGGGCTGGCCTGCATTATTCATTACTTCACTGATATTAATGGAAGGCTGTTTAATATCACCCGGTTCGCCCTGGTTAGCATACAGATTATACACCTGCACCCATGGTTGATTATCCTGGCCACGCATCCACACACTTGTTGCGGTATTATTGAGCTGTCCATGGTTACGGAATTTAAAATCAAACCGCAAAGCCGAAGTTGCAACACCGCTCAGGTTAAATGTTCCAAACAAACTGTTGGCGCTGCCTGTTCCTGTAAACTGTGCTGCATCAAGGTAGGCAGAACGGCTGCCTGTTATTTGCATGCCGCTGTTTAAAAAAGTACGCAACCTCCCGTTACTGCTGGTATTTTGATAATCAAAACGATCAGCATTATTCAAACCAAATGTATATGAACGATATTCATCATCACCCGTTGTTTCAAAGCCTTCTGTAAAAGGAAGGGTTAAAGGCGGGTTGTTTAATTGGCGGACCATATAAATTTTTTCATCGTTTTCAGTTCTTAAATCACCTGTTTGTTTTACAAATACACGTACTGTGTAAGTACCTGCTGCTGAGAAATCATAAGGGGTGGAAAAAGTATAATTCAATGTACCACCTGCTGCAATGCTTGTATTTGGATTTTCATTTACAACAGCCCCGCCATTTACCTGGTATGAAACAGTATAAGTAGTGCCGGAAGCAGCGTTATCTAAATTTTTTAAACGTACTGTTATTGATTGCGTGGCTGATAATTCTGAAGATGTATTTTTTCTTCCGCTTAACGGTGATACCAGAGCATCAATTTTCAAATCATTATCAAAAAACGGATCGGTGCAGGGTGAAGCAAAATTGGGAGTAATGCTTTTAGCGATCGCCCTTCTGCCGGCGCTGTCCGTTAACCTTGGTCTTACCGTGAACCAGTAAGTGGTATTTTTATCCAGGCCACTGATACGTTGTGTGGTGGATGCGGTTGTGGCAACTGTTGTTAATACGCCGCTGATTAATTGCATCACCTGGTAATCTGTTGCTCCGGCTGCTGCCGTCCAGCTTAAATCAGCATACCCTTCGCAGGGAGTGGTAGCCGTTAAAGCAGGCAAATCACTGATAACAAAATTACCGGGTGATTCAGAATATAAAGAACCATTGGTTCTTTTAATCCGCACTTTGGCTTTTTGTGCATTTACAGTTGGCACATTCCAGTAGTAACGGATTTCATTGGGGCCGATATTGTTTGCAATCACTGTCCAGGTAGCGCCATTATCAAGGGAATATTCCAGTGTAATGTTATCATTACTGACATCATCAATCTGCCAGGCAATAACATCTGCACGACCGGATGAAGCAAAGGTGGTAAAGTGTTCCCCGCCATAGGGGTGAAGCAACTTCAGTTCAGGTTTAATAAATTCATAACTCACAAAAAATTCCTGTGAGCCGGTTACGTTAAATCCATTTACATTAATGGTTACCGATGTTCCGGGGTTATCAATCACCACCTGTTCAATGTTGTTTAAATGGTCGGCTCCCTGTACAGCGTTATTGTTTACGGCGCCGGGGGCAGGATTTAAGATCAATGGCTGATAAGTAACCCCATCAGTAACTGTAAGATCAAGATCATTTACAAGTGCAGTGGAAGAAAGGGGCGAGCCCTCAAGATCATGCCAGTAGAGCATCACCTTTAATTGTTTTGTTCCTGCGGGCACACTAATTACCTGTGTGTGGTTTCCGCCTGTTGTAACAGACGAAGAATAATATCTTGATTGTTCAATGGCATCAACTGCATATTGAGGGTTAATCCATCCAAATCCATTCGAGTAATCAGGACCGGGATTGCCTTTATCATTGGCAGTATTGCATAATACCATTTTTAATAAAGCTGATTTGGGGTTGCTGCCATTGAGTTGCTTATAGCGTTCTGTTAACAATGACCAAACACCTGCAACAAACGGAGCGGCTGCACTGGTGCCGAAGTTGTTGGTATAACTGTTATTGATAGAAGCCCCTCCTACCGCATTTCCTGATGCCAGAATTTCAGGCTTTATTCTTCCGTCTTTTACCGGGCCACGGCTGGAATTAGATGCAACTGCGGTGGCATTGAAAATATTTACATTACCAATTGTAAAAACATTCTTTGCTGTTTGGTAGCCGCTTTTAATAGTTGCAAAAAACGCAGGATAGGGGCTGCAAGTAAGGGCGCCATCGTTCCCTGCTGCAAAAATGTGCTGGAGGTATGGGTTGTTCCTGATTTGCTGATCGGCATACACACTGAGTTCATTGTATTGGCCATCACCCGGGCAATTAGCGTACCCGTTAAAATAAGAATTGTTTGTAGCTGTCATCCCATAATCTGTAACGTAATTGGGTGTTTTGCTGATGATATAGTCAAAGTAGTCTGAAACAACCCTCGTGCCGGGAGCAGTGCCTGTTAGGCGTTCTTCAATAATTCCATCGCCGGTAACGAGGCTCGCTACATGTGTTCCGTGTATTGAACCTGGAATGAAAGCAGGGCTGCGGTTAATTAAATTCGTTACATTATCAACATGGGAGGTGGGGTCTGCATT
This sequence comes from Chitinophagaceae bacterium, assembly GCA_019747705.1. Classification (GTDB taxonomy): domain Bacteria; phylum Bacteroidota; class Bacteroidia; order Chitinophagales; family Chitinophagaceae; genus Lacibacter. The sequence continues at coordinate 15,792 of JAIEQM010000047.1, forward strand.
ATCACCCACACCAATAGTAACATTGGCTCCGCTTAACTGTCTTGATGCGCCTTGTGTACTTGTTAATCCTGTTAATCCAAATACACCACGTTCACGCTGCATCAATGGCTGTACTTGGTAATTATTTTCGTTGATATATGCTGTAAACGGAAGGGATGCTACAGAACTGATATTGTTTTGCGGTACAGTGCCAATAAATAAGCCCTGGTTCATAAACTGGTTACTGGTAAGTTCAAATCCATTTTGCATTAATTGTTTTAAAGCATCGTTCAATACAACACCGGGATGCAATAACACACTTACTTTTATTGTTGATTGAACTGAACCGGGTTGATTCATCTTTTGTGCCAGTTCTTTGCCATATTTCATAGCAGCAGGCAAGTGCACCACGCTTTTCACACCCGCATCTTTTAATACAATTGCTGAAGGTGTAAAATTGAAACGAACCTGGTAAGCGTAATCGGGCAGATAATGCAGGATTTCAATACCGTTGTTCTTTAGCCGCTGAAGTTGTAAAGCAGAAGGAATGGCATCAAACATCAGCACAGCATAAGTAGCATTGTTCCATTTACCTTTTCGTAATTCTTCCTGTACTCCTGCATCGGAGATATTTTCTTTTATAAGAACATCACCTGAAATTAAATGAAGTGTGCCCACTGTTTTTTGTGCGTGTGACGGTACAGAAAAAATCAGTATTAAAAACAGTGTTGAAAGAAAGAAAGAATAAGAAGGAAGTCTCCTTCTGAAAAAGTTTACTGATAATAAATTCCTCTCAGTATTGCGGCTCATAAGCAACATGGGTTTTACTAAGGATTGGTTTAGGGTCAAATATAATTTAATATTCCCGAAAATCAAACCTTTGGGCAGGCATAAGTTACTGAAAACGCTGTTCGTTCAACAGAATCAGTTCCTATCTTTGCACCCCGTGAATTTTGAATGGTTGCAGCAGAAATTTGTAAATGATACCCGCCTTATTCAACTGGCGGACAGGCTTTCTTTTGCCAAAACTCAACGAATCTATCTCAAAAACCTGCATGGAAGCGCATCACAGTTTGTAGCGGCATCGGTTTTCAATCACCCGGCACAGGAGCAAACCAACCATTTGTTTATACTTAATGATGCGGAAGAGGCGGCTTATTTCCACAATTCGCTGGAAAGTATTACCAAAGAACTCAATCTTTTTTATTTCCCTTCTTCATTTAAGCACCCCAAAAATTTTAAACTGCTCAACGCTTCGCATGTAATGCTGCGTACAGAAGCGCTCACAAGGTTTTCAATGCCCACAGGTCAGCGTGTTGGGGCCATTGTAACGTATGCAGAAGCCTTGTTTGAAAAAGTAGTGCTGCCCCAAAAGTTACAGGGTAATATGCTGCTCATTAAAACCAATGATGTATTGGATGTGGATGGCATCATGAGTTTTTTGGTGGATTTGGGTTTCAGCAGAACAGATTTTGTGTATGAGCCGGGTCAGTTTGCATTGCGTGGCGGCATTCTCGATATCTATTCATTCGGTAATGAAAAACCATACCGTATTGAATTGTTTGGAAATGATGTGGACAGCATCCGCATTTTCGATCCTGAAACGCAGTTGAGTGAACGCAGGCTGGCACAGGTGAGCATTATTCCCAATGTAGAAACGCAATTTGAGAGTGGTGAAAAAGTTTCACTGTTTGATTTTCTTCCTGAAAACACAGTAGTGTGGGTAAAGGATTGGGATGTGATAAAAGAACGATTATTAACAATGGAAGAAGAACTGGAACAGTTTTTAAAAATTGTTTCCGTTCCTTCAAAAAACAAATATGAAGAAGAAGACCGTTTGGAAAAGAATGAAATTACAGTTGATGATTTTATAACGGCTGCAGTTGTTGAAGAACAGATAAAGAGAAATCATACGATTGAGTTTGGTCATGCACCCACCCTGAGCGGAGTCGAATGGGTGAGCGGCTCGCCTGCCGTGGCTTCAGCAAAGGCAGGAGTCGAAGGGGCGGGTGATGATAACACTGAGCGAAGTCGAAGTGTTGCTGATGAAAAATTTGTTATCGAATTCAAAACCAAACTTCAACCAGCCTTCAACCGTCGCTTTGAACTGCTCATCAAAGATTTAAAAGAACGGGAAGCTAAGGGTTTTGAAATTTTCATTTTTGCTGAAAACCCCAAACAGCTCGAACGCCTGCACAGCATTTTTTCTGATTTAAAAGAAGAAATCAAATTCATACCCATCAACCTTGCTATCCATGAAGGATTTATTGATGAGGATTTGAAACTGGTTTGCTATACCGATCATGAAATTTTTCGGCGTTATCATAAATACAAAGTAAAACAGGCTTACAATAAAAGTAAAGCGCTCACCATCCGTGCACTCAAAGAACTGCAGCCCGGTGATTATGTAACACATATTGATCATGGCGTTGGCACTTACAGCGGATTGCAAAAAATTGAAGTGAATGGTGTGATGCAGGAAGCCGTGCGTTTGATTTATAAAGACAGTGATATTCTGTATGTAAACATCAACTCACTGCACAAAATTTCAAAGTACACAGGCAAGGAAGGAAGTGTACCCAAAATCAACAAGCTGGGCAGTGATGTATGGAACCGTTTAAAAGAAAAAACAAAAGCAAAGGTTAAAGAAATTGCGTTTGATTTAATTCAGCTCTATGCACAACGCAAGGCGCAGGAAGGTTTTGCTCATACACCCGACAGTTATTTACAAACTGAACTGGAAGCATCTTTTATGTATGAAGACACTCCCGACCAAAGCAAGGCAACTGCCGATGTAAAAAAAGATATGGAATCACCTTCGCCTATGGACCGATTGGTGTGTGGTGATGTGGGCTTTGGTAAAACTGAAATTGCCATACGTGCTGCATTTAAAACGGTGTGTGATGGAAAGCAGGCTGCTATCATGGTTCCAACCACCATTCTTGCGTTTCAGCATTATAAAACATTCAGCGACAGGTTAAAAGATTTTCCCGTTACAGTAGATTATGTAAACCGTTTTAAAAGCGCCAAAGAAAAAAAGGAAACCTACGAACAACTGGCGGCAGGCAAAGTGGATATCATCATCGGTACACATGCATTGCTTGGCAAAGAAGTAAAGTTTAAAGAGTTGGGATTATTGGTGGTGGATGAAGAACAGAAATTTGGAGTGGGGCATAAAGAAAAAATCAAAACACTCAAGACCAATGTTGATTCGCTCACACTCACGGCAACGCCCATCCCAAGAACCTTGCAGTTCAGTTTAATGGGCGCCAGGGATTTAAGCATCATCAACACACCACCGCCCAACCGTCAGCCCATACAAACTGAAGTGCGTGTGTTTGAAGAAGATTTTATTCGTGATGCCATTTATTTTGAAACGGAACGTGGCGGACAGGTATTCTTCATTCATAACAGAGTTGCAGGACTTGCAGAGATGGCGGCTATTATTCAGCGTTTGTGTCCTGATTTAAGCATTGGATTTGCACATGGTCAATTGGAAGGTCATGAACTGGAAGAAAAAATTCTCGACTTTATTGACCATAAATACGATGTGCTGGTTTGTACCAATATTGTAGAAAGCGGGGTGGATATTGCCAATGTAAACACCATCATCGTTAACAATGCGCATCAGTTTGGTTTAAGTGATTTGCACCAGTTGCGTGGCCGTGCAGGCCGCAGTAATAAAAAAGCATTCTGCTATTTGCTGGCGCCGCCCATGAGTACCTTGCCCAACGACAGCAGAAAGCGTTTACAAACACTGGAGCAGCACAGCGAACTCGGCAGCGGTTTTCAAATTGCCATGCGTGATTTGGATATACGTGGTGCGGGCAATATGCTGGGTGGTGAGCAAAGCGGTTTTATGGCAGAGATTGGTTTTGAAATGTATCAGAAAATTCTGGATGAAGCCATACGTGAATTAAAACGCACCAAATTCCGTGAACTGTTTAAAGAAGAAATTCAGCAGCAGGAAGATTATGTAAAAGATTGTGTGATTGATACCGATTTGGAAATCCTTATTCCTGATGCCTATGTAGAAAGTATTGCAGAACGTTTGAGTTTATACACCAGGCTCGATAATTCTGAAAGCGAAGAAGAGTTGCAGGCATTTCATACAGAATTGCAGGACCGTTTCGGCCCCATGCCCAAGCAGGTGGAAGATTTGTTTACCACTGTTCGCTGCCGCAAGCTGGGTGTGGAATTGGGTTTTGAAAAAATGACATTGAAAAATCAAACACTCCGCTGCCATTTCATCAACAATCCCGATTCTCCTTATTTTGAATCACACACTTTTCAATCCATCATGCAGTTTGTACAAACAGGGTTGAACAAAGCCAAATTGAAACAAACAGGTAAATTGTTTTTATTGATTGTGGAAGGTGTGAGGGATATGGAAGCATTGTATCGCTTGCTTACACGCATGCATACGGCAGTAAAAGAAGTAGCGACTGTGAAATAAGTTCGCTATGAAGCAAGCCATTAAAGCCACAAAAACAAGCAAGTTCCATATTACTTACACACAAAAAAGAGCCTCGTAAAATACGAGGCTCAGAAACAAAGATGCTTATCGGGTTATTACAATTTTCTGTTTGAATGAATTGCCCTTGTTGATAATTTCTACAATATACACTCCGGCTGCAAAATTGGCCAAATCAAATGTAAAGTTGTTGGAAGCAACCTTTTCAATTCTCATAACCTTTCCTTGTAGCGAAAGAATTCTAAGTTGTCCTCCAATTAGATTATTTGGGAGGGCTATTGAAAGCTTATTCGAAGTTGGATTTGGGAAAATACTTACACTAGAAAATTTTTGATTTCCAATTTCTTCTGGTATCCGGATTGCTCTATATTCAACGTCTGACCCTCCATTACAATTAGAAGAAAATTCAAAAACCTTTATTGCAGGTGTTCCAACACCACATTCATTTTCACCGGCAACATAAATGCGGTTATACTGTTGTGAATTTTGTATCCTTATCGGTTGATAAGTACCACTGCCTACACCAGAATTTACAATAGTTAAATTTCCACCAGTAGCTCCTTCATAATAACCCCAAACTAATGAACCGTTTGGCATTTGTGGATTAATAAATGATTGATAGGAAACATTGAAACCCATAGGCAAACAACCATTACTTGTAATGGGATAAACAACTTCAGGCCATGTAACAACCGGTGTTCCTGCTTGAATTTTTTTTTGAAAGGGGATTGTTCCACCACCACAAGCACCATTTAAAGTAGCCGTTAATGTTACAATACCATTTGAAATTTTGGTTAAAGTGGTTGATGTGCAATTTGTACAGCTTAAATTTACTATACCTAAAGGCGAGGCAGCCCACGTTACCGTAGCCCCTCTCTGAAGCCCGGGAACAGAATATGTTTCACTAGCGCATAATGTTGTTTTGCCACCAATACTATATGGATTTGAACATTCTGATGAGCAGTTTTCTGAGTTGGCCAGGTTTTCCATTTCATTAAACAAAAACCTGGCATTCCTTGCTGTAAAACGCATGGATGCATTATTGTAAAGCGATTGAGCCG
>JAIEQM010000135.1 GCA_019747705.1 Chitinophagaceae bacterium
TCGCTACTCAACCTGTCAGGTCTTTCCTGCTCAATGGAATTAAGAACGTTTATTTGACCTGACAGGTTAATGAAATTGATACTAACTGCTATAGTAAGTATCTTAAACTATAAGCAACAAACCTGTCAGCGTCATTACTTTTATTCACCGCTTTTATTCGACACTGACAGGTTGTTAATAAAAGCTATAGAGTTTAAGTAATAGCTTTTTGCCTTCGCTACTCAACCTGTCAGGTCTTTTTTGCTCAATAGAATTAAGAACGTACAAGAGTGCGACGCAACAGAAGCTCAATAGATGTACTGTTGCTGGTTACAAAATACTTTTCTTTATTCATGATTTCAAAAAATGATTCAGGCCGCTCAAAGCGTCCCGACCCGTAATTACACCATCAACAACACTGCCACATAATGACAAACAGCGGCGCTCAACACAAACAAATGCCAGATAACATGATGATAGTATAATTTTTCCCAAAGATAAAAGAGCACGCCCGTGGTATATAAAACACCGCCAATCACAATCATGGTGAGTACCGATGCGGGAATGGTATTGAAAAAATCCTTTCCGCTGAAAACCAGAATCCAACCCATGCCCACATACACCAGCGTTGACACAAAATTAAATTTCCCTGTAAAAAAAACTTTGAACAAAATACCCAGCAGGGTTAAACCCCACAACACACAAAGCATGGTGATGCCTCTTGCATTGAGCATATAGTTGAGCAAAAACGGTGTGTAGGTACCTGCAATGAGAAAATAAATACTGATGTGGTCAAACACATGCAATACTTTTTTGGCACGTGGATGCTGAAAGGCATGATACAAAGTAGAAAAACTAAAGAGCAGCAAAAAACAAAAACCATAAACAGCAGCGCCCACCACTCCAATAGTATTTTCTTTTGTTGCAGCCAACGCACTTAACACAGGCAGTGCTGCCATACCAAAAATAATTCCAATACCGTGCGTAATGCTGTTGGCAATTTCCAAACGTAAATCGTGGCGCTGTGTGCTCATTGTTTTTCTATTGCACTGATGACTTCATTGCTCAGCGGTGATACGGCCGGGTCAAAGTAATGAATCAATTCACCATTCTCATTTACCAAATACTTTGAAAAATTCCAGCTGGGTTGTTTGTTGTTCCAGCCGTTCATGGTGGAATCGCTCAGCCATTTGAACACATCGTTTTGTTCTGTGCTTTTTATAACTGTTGATTTTTTCATGAGCGGAAAGGTAACACCAAAGTTGATTTTGCAGAACTGTGCAATGTCTTCATCACTGCCTTTTTCCTGTTCTTTAAAATCGTTGGCTGGAAAGCCGAGGATGACAAGTTTGTTTTGAAATTGTTCATGCAGTTTTTGCAAATCATCATACTGGTTGGTGTAACCACAATCGCTGGCAGTATTTACCAGCAATACTTTTTTCCCTTTGAGTTGGGTGAAGTCAAACTCAGTTCCGTTATTGGCTGTTACTTTTAAGGAATAGAAAGGTACATTGGCTTTTGCGTTTTCATTGCCAAACTGTTTGGCTTTTTTACCACTGGCCCACATAAATGCAGGATAGAATGCTTTTAATAATTTTTGACGGATAGTCATATCTTTTGAATTACGGGTTACAAAATATACATAGCCCATGAGGGCAATGAGGAGAAGAACAATTGAATAAAGTAAGCGTTTAAAGAATTTCATAATTTATGTTTTCCCCCGCAAAGACACAAAGGACACGAAATTTTTCCTTAGTGAACTCCGTGTCGTTGTGGGATTTGTTTTTCCCCACAGAGACACAAAGAACACGAAGTACTCTGTGTAGTTGTGGGATATTTATAATAACTCTCCCTGTATTTTCCGATGAATTCCATCTTTTATCAAATCCACATTAAAGTTAATAAGTAAAGCAAGTTTGATGCCTGTTAACTTTAAATAAGTAAGCACTATTTTATGGTGAACTTTTTCCAGTCGTTCTACAGATTTGATTTCTACTACCAGTTTGTTTTCCATCACAATGTCATATCTGAAACCAATGTCTAAAACTGCTTCTTCATAATTCACCTTCATACCCTGCTGCCTTGTATAAGGTATGCCTCTTTTTTCAAGCTCATAAGCAAATGCTTCTTCATATACACTTTCGAGCAAGCCAGGGCCAAGTATTTTATGTATTTTAAAACTAATATCAACTGCAATAGTTGCTAATTCATTTTCAGTCATATTTTTAAATTTTAGTTTCTGAAACAATTCCCACTAAGGCACAAAGGGCACAGTTGGCTTTTCTTTGTGAACTCCGTGTCGTCGTGGGAAACTATCGTATCACCATTTTAAACAACTTCAGCTTTCCTTTAAACGGAGGATACTTCAATGCAGGGTCAAACCAGGTGGGTGTTTTCATTACTGCTTTTTGATGGCTGAAGGTATCAAAGGAATATTTTCCATGATACTTACCTGTACCACTGAATCCTCTGCCGCCAAAGGGCAGATGATGATTGGTTAAGTGCCAACTGCTGTTGTTTACGCATCCACCGCCAAACGGTACTGCATCAATCCAGGCCTTTTCTTTTTCACTGCTGCTGGTATAAATATAAAATGAAAGCGGGTTGGGGTGCTGTTCTATTAACTGCAAGACCTGCTCCATAGTTGTAAAACTGTGAATGGGAAGTACAGGGCCGAAGATTTCATCCTGCATCACCGGCGCATCAAAAGAAACATTATCCATCAATGTGGGTTCAATAAATAATTGTTCTTTATTGGTTCTTCCGCCATGCAGAATGTTGCCATCTTTCAAATACGTTTCAATACGGTTAAACTGTTTTTGGCTGATGATTTTTCCAAAATTGTAATTGCTTTCAGGTGCATCACCATAAAAACTTTGGATAGCTTTTTTTAATTCCTCCACCAACTGCTGCTTTTTACTTTCATGTACCAATATGTAATCAGGCGCCACACACATTTGCCCTGCATTCGAAAACTTTGTAACCACAATACGCCGTGCAGCTACTTTTATATTGGCATCACTTTCCACCACACAGGGGCTTTTGCCTCCCAGTTCAAGTGTTACAGGAACCAGCCGCTCAGCAGCCATTTTATAAATGGCTTTGCCTGTGGGAATACTGCCCGTGAAAAACACATGGTCAAATGTAAAGTTGTTCATCATTGCGGGCACAACTTCTGCCCCGTTTCCTTCCACCATCAAAATATAATCAGAAGGAAAAATTTCTTCCATCATTTTTTTAATTACTGCTTCTGTTGCCTTGGCATATTCACTTGCTTTGAGGACCACACAATTACCTGCAGCAATAGCGCCGAGCAAAGGATTAATCAACAACTGAAACGGATAATTAAACGGACCAATAATCAACACTACACCCAGCGGCTCATGATATACTTTGCTGGATGATGGCAGGTTGAGCAAATTGGTACTAACAGATTGCGGTTGCATCCATTGCTTCAACTCTTTTTCCATAGCGCTGATTTCTGCAATCACCATTCCTGTTTCTGTAACCCAGCTTTCTTCTTTGCTCTTTTTTAAATCAGTGTACAAAGCGGCATGCAGTTCTTCTTCATACTTGTAAATTGCTGCTTTTAATTTTTTCAACTGCTCTATTCTGAAAGCATACGGCCTGGTAACACCTGTTTTAAAATTGGCACGCAGTGTATTAAGAGCATCTGTGAATGAATGTGGAGCCATCTTACATTATTTTTTTAATCCGTTAAAAATTAGTTGCACTAAAAATTTCATTTCCTGCAGGCTCAAAGTATAATCTGCTTCAGTTTCGCCTTTGAGTAAAGCCTGTTGCTCCACACTGTGCTTTAATGCATCGCTTATGTTAATAAGCGATGAAGAAAGTTTTTCTGCATCAGTCTTTACAATATTGCCTGCTTTTATTCCTTCTTTAATCAGCAGGGTCACAAATTTTATTTCTTCCTTCATCACATCATCATACAACTCAAAAAAGCGGGGCAATATTTTTTGCAGCGTATCGGTTGTTACTTTGTTTTTGTTGAGCACATGCATATAATACTGCACACGCTCCTGCAAATAAAACTGCACACGGGCTTCCACACCTTTTTTCAGCAACACTTTTTGCTGCAGCGTGGCAATAAACTGCTGCCCTTCATTCAGCGCCGCTTCCAGAAAAATATCTTCCTTGTTTTTGTAATAATAATACAGCGATGCTTTGTTAAGCCCGATGGTTTTTGCAATATCATCCAGCGTTGTTTTTTCCAGGCCATAGCGTGAAAAACACTGCATGGCGCCTGCACCAATTTTTTGTTTTACCATTTCCTTTTTAGTCATATCCTTTTGCTTTGGGTATTCTGATTTTTTTTCATTGGGGCTTTCAGCTTTTTTCTTTCAATCAGCTTTTGTTCGGGCGCCGAAGATAAATTTCGGCACTGAGACCAAAGCGTCTCAGCTTTTCGTTGCAAGCTTCGTTGCACTTCGCTTTCCACTTCAATCCCGCAGCCCAATGTCATTAAGTTAAGCGTTTCGTCATGTCGAGGAACAGCTTGTCCCGCTTTTGCGGGAAGACATCTCATAAAATTCGTTCATTAAGAAAATTATGAGACCTCTCCCTGCGGTCGAGGTGACGCTTAACTTAATGACATTGTCCCGCAGCCCGTCATCAGTTAAACATGATTCATCAGCATTCAACCAGACCTGTAAGGTTTGCCGTGCGGCTTTCCTGCGCTGCAAACCTTATAGGTCTTTACGAGACAGCAAATGTACAACAGCTTTTCAAATTTCAACCAATTTTATATTTTGTTTGAAAAATAAAACTTCCCTGAAACAGGAAGTGTATTTTTAATTTCGGTTTACCTTTACACAAACAACTCGTATGGCTGCAAATCGTAAAACATGGGTTGAAAAAAGAAATATCAAAAGTGAACCGCATGTAGAAGTGCCGGAAAAGGCGTTTGCTGATATTAAGGCAGGAGAAAAATGCTGGTGGCCACACCAGCGCTGGCAGATGCGTATGTTCGTGAAATTCCAAAAGGAACAGAAACCACCATGACCCAGATGCGCAAAGACCTTGCAGCGGAATATCATGCCGACAATAGTTGTCCGTTAACAAGCGGTATTTTTATTCGTATTGTGGCCGAAGCTGCTTATGAAGAATATCTGCAGGGCAAGCCCATCAAAAACATAACACCTTTCTGGCGCATTATTAATGAAAAATCGCCCGCAGCTAAAAAGCTCACCTTCGGCACAGAGTTTTTAATGCAGCAACGCAAAAAAGAAAAACTGGACGCAGCTAAGACAAAATAGTTGCACTTTTGATGCATGGATGCACTGCTCCCCAAATCAGATGAACATTTTATGCAACAGGCTTTGAAAGAAGCACAACTTGCTTTTGATGAAGGCGAAGTGCCTGTGGGCGCTGTAGTGGTAATCCATAACAAAATCATTTCCCGTGGTCATAACGAAGTGGAAAAGCTGAACGACCCCACTGCCCATGCTGAAATCATTGCACTTACTTCAGCTTTTAATTTCATCGGCGCCAAATATTTACCTGAAGCAACTTTGTATGTAACGGTTGAGCCCTGCTTAATGTGTGCAGGAGCAATGTACTGGAGTAAAATCGGCCGAATTGTATGGGGAGCCGATGATGAGAAAAACGGGCACAGGAGAATTACAAAAGAAGAATCTCCTTTTCACCAAAAAGCATCCATCACCAAAGGCGTTTTAAAAGATGAATGTGCAGCGCTGATGAAGGATTTTTTTAAACCTAAACGATAAATTATGGCAACTTCATCCCTCTCTAAAACAGAATGCATCAATCCTAACACGGGCGGTAAACTGCAAATTGATACCAACACTTATCAACTTTTCAGCAAAGCAATTTATCATGTTTTAAAAGTAAAACCAGGCAGAAGCTTTGCCGATCTTGTAAAAGGAGTTACGCAATGTTTCAAAGAAAATAAAACCCCTTTTTCAAAATCAATCAGTTGGTACACGATTGTGGTAAAAAACGATATGGAAGCAAAATCAGTTATTGAAGTATATGCTCAAAAAGGCAAAAAGCTGAACCGTTTGAAAAAATAACTGCCTTTTAATGTAAATATTGCTGTCGTCCCATCAGGTTTAACCAAGAGGCCTTAAATTTGTTATTCTTTCAAAACAACTTTTAAACTAAATTTTTATGGCATTTACATTAGCGCCGCTTCCTTATGCACACGATGCTCTGGAGCCTCATATTGATACGACTACTATGCAAATTCATCACGGCAAACATCATCAGGCTTATGTTGATAATCTCAACAAAGCTATTGCCGGTACTGAAAATGAAAACAAAACACTGGAACAGCTTGTAGCAGTTGCCGGTACCATTTCACCTGCTGTTCGTAATAATGGCGGCGGTCACTGGAATCATACTTTCTTTTGGGAATCATTGGCACCCAATGCTGGTGGCGCACCATCAGGCGCATTAGCTGATGCTATCAAGAGCGCATTCGGCAGCTTTGATGCATTCAAAGAAAAATTTGCCAACGCAGGTATGACACGTTTTGGAAGTGGCTGGGCCTGGTTGATTGTGAAAGATGGCAAGCTGGAAGTTTCTTCCACTCCCAACCAGGATAACCCATTGATGGATATAGCTGAAGTAAAAGGCACGCCCATTCTTGGAGTAGATGTGTGGGAACATGCTTACTATCTCAAATATCAAAACCGCCGTGCAGAATATTTAGGCGCTTTCTGGAATGTGGTGAACTGGAGTAAAGTGGCAGAGCGTTTTGCGGCGGCAAAATAAAATTTACAAATAAGTACAAACAGCTGCTTCAATTAGGGAGCGGCTGTTTTACATATTGCATTCTTCTTAGTCATTATCGCAACACCAATCGTTCCCGCCCCAGCAGTTCTTTTTCCTTCCATACTTCAATCCATAACATTCCCTTGCCGTAAGAGGCTTTTATGGGAATTAACTGTTGCCGCTGTAATAAGACAATATTTTTTACCGGCCGCCCTTTGTTATCCTTGAGCATTAATGTATAACGTGCATTAATATCCCATTCCCGTAAAGAAACAAACACATTATCTCTGGCCGGGTTAGGATATAGCTTAATCATGGTGGACGTATCTTCTCCAAAACCTAATTTAGGCCAGTTAAAATCCCGGCTGCTGTCAGACTGGGCAAATGCAATTACACAAACAATAAAGCTGAAAATGGTGAGTATAATTTTTTTCATAGCCTTCCTTTTACTTTATAACAACTGAACCCTGTAAAAGTTATTGTTAAAAAAGACCGGAATTACTTTTTCTTTTTCCAGCAATCATTAAAATGATCATCTACCATGCCTGTAGTCTGCATAAAAGCATAACAGATAGTGGAGCCCACAAACTTAAAACCCCGTTTCAGTAAGTCTTTACTCATAGCATCGCTAATGGGTGTTTTGGCCTGTACATCCTGCATTCCCTTTAAACTGTTTACAATGGGTTTGCCGTTTACAAACTGCCAGATGTATTTGTCAAAACTGCCAAACTCTTTTTGCACGGCAAGAAATGCTTTGGCATTGGTAACAAAGGCATTTACTTTTAAACGGTTGCGGATAATGCCGGTATCCAGTAAAAGCTTTTCCACTTTTTGATGATTATACTTCGCTATTTTTCTGGCATCAAATCCATCAAAAGCTTTCCTGTAGTTTTCCCGTTTTGATAAAACGGTGTACCAGCTTAAACCAGCCTGTGCTCCTTCGAGGCAAAGCATTTCAAATAATTTGTCATCATCATGCAATGGCACACCCCATTCTTCATCATGATAATGCTTGTACAAATCATCTTTTAAACACCAACTGCAGCGTATTTTTTCTTTTGACATAATTATAATTTTTTTCATCATCCGGTGAGGCCCCCAAAAACAGCGGGCGACTCACCGTATCATTTATGGTACCGGGTCGTACCCACTCCCGCCCCATGGATGACATTTGCTTACTCTTTTAATTGTAAGCCACAAACCTTTTAGTGGCCCATGTTTTTTTAATGCTTCAATTCCATACTGGCTGCAGGTGGGTGTAAACCTGCACTTGGGACCAATAGCCGGACTGATAACATACTGATAAAAACGTATGAGCGCCACCAACGGAAAAATCAATATTTCTTTAAGCAGGTTCATTTGTATATGTTCATCAGTTTATTGAGTGCGGCAGCCGTTTTTTCAGACACCAGTTCATAATCCGGTAATTCTTTTCCTGTATAAATAAAAAACAAATTCAATTGTTTGTTTTGTGCTGCAAGCAGGGATTGCAGTTCATTTTTTTGCAAACGGCAGGCTTCACGAACCAGGCGTTTGATCCGGTTCCTGTCAACAGCTTTTTTAAAATGCCGTGTACCCACACCCACTCCAAATTGCAAAGGAATATTTTCACTGCCTTCTTTCAACTGGTGAAACACTTTGAGAATACCGCTATTGAATGACTGGCCTTCTTTGAACAACCGTTCAATTTGTTTGCGGCTTTTGAGCCGTTCCTCTTTTCCTAATGTATATTGCTGATGAGTTGTCAAAACAATTGTATGATCTGTTCTCCTGTTATAAAAAAAATTATAAAACAATATTCTGCAGCAATTCACTCCTGCCCGGGTAATCAGTATTGTAATGCAAACCACGGCTTTCTTTTCTGAATGAAGCGCCTTTTGTAATGAGGTATCCCACTGAAATCATATTCCGGAGTTCCAGCAATTGCGGTGAAATAGTGGTGGTGCGGTACAACTCTTCTGTTTCTTCCCATAACAAATCCAAACGTTTTAATGCACGGTGCAAACGTACATTGTTGCGCACAATACCCACATAATCACTCATTACCTGCTGCAGCTCTTTCAAACTTTGTGTAATTAAAATCATTTCTTTAGGTTGTGATGTACCTTTTGCATTCCAGCCCGGCAAAGAAACACTCATATCAATACCTTTTATCTTTTCTGTTGCATCCATATAGCTCCGGTGTGCAAATACCATCGCTTCCAGCAATGAATTACTGGCTAAACGGTTGGCGCCATGCAAACCTGTACTGGCGCATTCACCTGCTGCATATAAATGTTTAACGGATGTTCTTCCCCACTCATCCGTTTTGATACCACCGCAACTGTAATGTGCAGCAGGAGCAACAGGTAGCATGTGTTGTGCCACATCAATACCCAGGCTTTTACATTTTTCATAAATGTTGGGGAAGTGATGAATAAACTTTTCAGTATCCATATGTCTGCAATCGAGCCACACATGTTCCGTACCATTAATTTTCATTTCACGGTCAATAGCTCTTGCAACAATATCACGTGGCGCCAGGTCTTTCCGTTCATCATAACGCTCCATAAATGCTTCACCTTTATGATTGCGTAATATGCCGCCATCACCCCGCACTGCTTCAGTAATTAGAAAGGCCTGTCCCTTTTGCCCGGCCTGGTACAATGCCGTTGGATGAAATTGTATGAACTCCATGTTCTCAATTCTTCCTTTGGCACGGTACACCATGGCCACACCATCACCTGTTGCAATAGATGGGTTGGTGGTTGTTCTGTACACCTGCCCGTTGCCACCGGCTGCCAGCAAGGTAATATTTGCCTGAATGATTTCAATCTGATTGGTGTTGAGGTTGAGGGCATACACACCATAGCAGGTAATATCGGGCGTTGATTTGGTAACAAGATAACCAAGATGATGCTGTGTAATAAGATCAACAATAAAATAATGATTGGCTAATTGAATATTGGGAAGCTGCTTAATGGTTTCCAGCAGGGCCCTTTCCATTTCAGCGCCGGTAACATCTTTATGATGCAGGATGCGGTTTTTACTATGGCCGCCTTCTTTACCCAATGCATAATCACCATCTTTCTCTTTATCAAAACGGGCGCCCCATTCAATAATTTCATTTACCCGTTCACGGCCTTCTTTTACAACAATCTCCACCACTTCTTCATTGCACAAACCATCACCGGCAATCAATGTATCTTCAATATGTTTTTCAAAGCTGTCGTTTTCCATGTCATTCACCACGGCAATACCGCCCTGCGCATACTTGGTATTGGTTTCATCTGCATTGGCCTTGGTTACCACCAGTATTGTTTTATCCGGACAGGCCCTTGCTGTTTTAATGGCATAGGTTAAACCTGCAATACCGCTTCCGATCACTAAAAAATCTGTTTTCATTTTTGCAATTAAAGTAATAAAGATAAGAACGGAGGTTTGATTGAATGTAAATTTTACTAAACCCCATGCAGTTATTACGAAGCATTATTATTTTTTTTGTAATAACCGCAAAAGGGTATTGACAAAAACAAACTGAGTATTTACATTTGTTCCACTTACAACGCCATTAGCTGACATCCACATTTTTAAAACACCCTTTCCACTTTTGTAAACGAAAAGGTAATCACCCTTTGAATTGTTTGTAACAGCAAACCCGCAGGTGCATACAACTGTATGTACGGTACCAGAAGCGTATTGCTTCAAGTGAACGTTTTACTGAAACAGTGGAAACGGATTGAAGTTCTTATAACAGTTATTATTTACCATTAAACCTGAATCATCATGGCAAACGAAAAAGAATCAACCGTTCCCTGCTGCCCGGAACCGGTTAAAGATGATCACTGCGATGTGATCCATTTCAGCAGAGTGCTTACTTTCCCCACTGGTGGTAATGTGGCCGGAAGAAGAAGAGTGAACGTGGAAGTCATTCTTCATTTTAAGTTTACCAAATGCACACTCGGTCTTGTGCTGGGCGATCCTGTGTACAGTACCACACTCTTGCCCGGCGAAAAAGTGAGACTGGTTACCACTGATCACCGCAGCCGTTTTTCTTATGACAGTGAAACCAAACTGAGTTACAGAAACGAACAGATCAGTGAAGACCAGTATTTCATGAGCGCTTTTCAAAAGTATATGGCCGATGCATCAGCATCACAAAGCGGCCATGCAGAAAGTTCTTCAGAAGGTCATTGGGATTTCAGTGGAAGTGCAGGCGGAAGCATCAATCCATTTTCTCTCAGTGCCAGTGCCAGCACCAAAGCCTCAGGTAATCACAACAGCAGCTCTGTTGCAGATTATCTGAACCAGCAAAAATCACATGTACAAAGTTCAGCAGCGCAGGCAGTGGCATCTGTACACAAAGCACATTCGGTATCTGTTGGTGAAGTGAGCACACGCACACATATACAGGGTGAGAGCGAAGATCATTATGAATCATCCTCCCGTGAGTTTGTGAATTACAACAAATGCCATGCAGTTACTTACATGTTTTACCGGCTCAACAAAAAACAAAAAATCACTTTTGAACTGGTGGCTATTGAACGCAGGGTGCTGGATGACAGTGCGCCGGTGTGGGGTGTTTTGCAACCTTCACCTGCAAGGCTTCCCATTTCACTGGTACCGCAGGCAGTACCTGCCACTGCATTTCTCAAATCAGCCAATGTTGTTAATGCAGCTAACTTTTCCATTAATCCTGCTGCAACAAATTTATTGTCTTCAAACGCATTACTGGCATCACCGGTATTAACACGTCCATCAGTAAATCTTTTTGCACAGGATGGTGGTATTCCCCTGGATGCTGAAACAAGAAGCAAGGCATTGAAAGAAGCCGATGACCAGCTTATTGCAAAAGGTTTGATTGATAAAGAGGGCAAAGTGGCTGTGCAAACCAAACAGCAGATCAATGTGGCAATGGAATTTTCATTACCCACGCCCGGCATTATTGTAAAAGGTTGCCTGGATGATTGTGATGTATGCGAACCATTGGCCAAAGAACGCATGCAGCTTGAAAACGATTTGCTGCGCAAGCAAATGGAACTGCTTGAAAAATCACAGGAATACCGTTGCTGCCCGCCAGCGCCGGTAATTACGGATTAGCAGTTAAAGAATGAAATGCTGCGCCTGCTTTAGCTTATCAGCTTTATGCAGTGATGGGAGCCGGTGCAGCATTTATATAATGATTTCATTCAACCTTATCATCAAATTTTTATTCATCATTAAACTTTATCATCATGTTTATTTCCATGCAGGGTAACTGGACGATTAATGTAAAATCAAAAAGCGCTGCTTACCCACAGCGGTTTATTGTAATTGGAGCATCCGGCGGAAACGGCACATACAATGGTGTTGTTGGCGCACCTCCTGTTTATGTAACAGGCAATCACTGGTTAATTGCCATACAAAACAATCCCGGTTCCGGTTTCAGACAATCTGATACAAGAATCAAATTTCCCACGATCAGCGGCGGTATGTTTTCATTTGACATTGAAAGTAATGATGCGGGAGCTGACCAGGATTTTAACGACCTGGTTTTAAGCTGCAGCTCTTACGCATCAATAAGCGATTATTTACTTTATGGAAATGTTACCGTTTACACCGGCAATTGTTACATTAACCCATGCCGCAGAAGATGGGTGGTAATTGATACTTACAAACAACTGCAGGTTGCACTAAACAATGATGTACTCCGTGCAGCAATTGAAAAGCTGTATCCTGAACGTATTCTGCCAATTCCGCAACCTGATCCCCCGCCTTTCTTTTCACCGCTTATGATTAATGTGGTGGATGATGTGCAGTTGCCTTCAAAGCTTTCAAACATTTATACACGTACCAATTTTGAACAGCGGTATGCAAAAACAAAAAAAGCAAAAACAGAAGATGTTATTCCTGAAAACCTGCTGAATGATTTTCAACTTACGGGTACAAGAGCACTTTCAAACAACCTACTTTCTTTAAACAAAGAATTGTTGTATGATAAAATAGGACTGGCAAGATTAAAAGACAGCATCCGCTTTGGTTGTAATACAGAAGCAGGCGCCAACCTTACACTTAACTTTTATGAATATGACCGCAGCAGCAGTGAGCTGGCCGGTGCACCTTACCAGGGTGATGGAGCTAAAAACTTTTTGGGCAGCGCCATAACAGATATGAATGGCAATTATATTTACAGGTTTACACAAAGTCTTTCAGAACTGGTGAATGAAATTCAAAATGATGTGGCCAGTGGCGAAAATGTTCTGGAGCAGGCAAGGCCCGATGTATTGGTTCGTATAACAGACAGTTTTCATCCTTCCATTACTTTGTTTGAGGGAGCGCCTTATTTTAATGTAAACCAATTACAGCGTTTGGATTTTTGTTTTCCCGGTGATGTAGTACGTCCTTCTTCTTTCTGCTTTAACGGAAACCTGGTGGGCAGCCTTGGTAATGTATTTATTGGTGGTGCACAAAATACAAGTGCCAGCACTTCAACTGCGGCATTGGACAGAAATGGTTACAACAATCATCTCCGTTCAAACGGCGTTATTACAGTTCGTAATTCGCAGGCAGGGTTTGGTATTGACTGTGCTGCATGGAAAGGCTGGATAGATGTAAAAGGATGTCTTTACAATTTGCAACGCAAAAAAGATGATCCTGTAATCAGGCATTATACCATCCGTTTCAGAAAACCCGGAAAGCCCTGGCAGTTTGTAAACGAGCAGTACAGGCATCCTAAATTTTCAAAACGTTTTTTACCATTTTATAATGGTGATGTAACAGGTCCGTATAACACTTCTTTAAAAGTAGATGGCGGCGCCCCTGTTATTGTACCTGCTTATATAAACATACAGGCAGAAACCTATATGGATGGTATTGATTGGGAATTTTCAAATCTCGACCGTTATATGCAGCTCAACTCTGCTATTTACGAAGCAGGAGAGCCGGGCCGTGTATATTTTTTGGTTGAAGGTTATGATGCAAGCGGCAATTTAGTACCCAATGCCAGAGATTTGATTGTATTGTATATTCATAACAAACCCATTGAATTTGGATTGAGTGGTGTTACGTTTATTGCACCCCTGGAGCAACTGCCATGTAATCTGTATAAGATGACGGCAGCAGAAATGAATACGCCGTTGCGTTTAAACTTTAAAGCCAATGATAAATGGGGATTTATGAATGATTACACATTAAGCATGAGTAAATGCCCAAGTGCTGTGGAAGTAAATGTAACCACACCGCTTAGTATTTCAGGTAATAAAACAGGGCTTCTTAAAGCAGGCAGCAACAGTGCAAATACTGATGTGGGCGGATGCCCCGGTTACACAGGTACGATTGCAGATTTTGGATCAACAGCTTTTATAACCGTACAAATGCAGCCATCAGTTGCTGCAGGTGGCTGGTTAAAGGCCGGTGAAGAATTTGCAGTTGTATCATTCAGCCTCACGGCCAGTATGCGCAGAACAAATGGATATAACAGCGGTTTGGAAGGCACCTACGAGGCGGGCACTACGTTTTATATTCAAAGAAAATAAAACATGAATGCTGCATTGCAATTGTTGGTTTCAGTATTGGCTTCCTGGCGTTTGGCACATTTGCTATCAGCAGAAGACGGGCCCTGGGATGTTGTCATCCGCATTCGCAAACAACTCGGGCATGGGTTCTTCGGAACCCTGCTCGATTGTTTTTATTGCCTCAGCATCTGGATTGCCATACCATTTGCTGTGTGGATGAGCAGCGACTGGATAACTGGCATTATTCACTGGCTGGCTATTAGCGGCGGCGCATGTATTTTATTTAAAGCAACAGAAAAAAATACTTAATTAAAAACGATCATGATGTCTTGCTGCGGAAGTAAAAGAGAAAGTTTGAAACAATCACTTTCAGCAACTGTAAATGAAACTGCTGTTGAACCTGCTTACAAAACATGGAGCGATGCACGTTTTGAATATACAGGCGATAACAGTTTGCTTGTAAAAGGAACAGTAACAGGCAACCGCTATTTTTTTGCACAACCGGGTACTGTACTTGTAATTGATTACAGGGATACCAGTGCCATGCGTGCCGAACCGATGCTGAAAAAAATAAACGAAACAGCTTAAAAGATTACTTTAAACGCACCGGCTGCTGCATCATCCATCATCTCCTGCATGGTAGCTGAAAAGAAAAGGCTTCGTTTATCTTCACTGAGTTTTGCATTCTTTCCTTCCACCCGTTTTGCAGGCCTGGGCAGTTTGATGGTGGTCATCATACTAATCTGGCCCATAAACATGGCAGCACCCTGTGCCTGTTCGCCCATATCACCCGTAATTTCTTCTTTTGACCGGGCAATGCGTTCAATAGATGAATCGGTAATAATATAAGGCGATGGTTTTACCGGAAGGCCGCTTCCATTGCTGAATTGTTTTGATGGATCCATCATATTGGGCATTGAGTTATCATTACCCTGTTCCAAAGCTTGTTCTTGTTGTTTTTTTATTTTGTTGAGGGAATCAACCTGTGTCCAAACACGAAAAAAGTTTTTGAGATCCATTACATTCTTTACAGGAAAGCGCATTACCATATTCATCTTGTTTTCCGGCATATCCATTTTTACATGCATGGTACCATTGTGGAAATAGGCTTTATCTTCCGGTGTAAAGTTTCCCCCAACTGAATCAATCATAGAAGCAAGAGAAAAAGTAGTGTCCTTTTTTTGTTTGGCAACACTATCAGGCATTTTTTCGCTGCCGCCCATACTCTTCATCATTTCCAGCATGGCGCTCATGTCCACATCAATCTGGTAATACCCGTTACCTTCTTTACTTAAATCAATTTCTTCCTGCATACTGCAGGATGAAAGAAAAAAGACGCTTATTGAAAATAAAAAAAGCAACTGTTTCATTATTTGTTATTTTAAGAGTGCAAATATAGAAGTGTTTGTAAACTGAATGGTTGCTTTGCCTGTTATCTTTTAAACGGGTTCAATCCACGCTTCGTTTTCTTTAAGTAAAGTAATGAGTTCATCTACTGCCACTTCACTATCCACATTCCGCTTTACAATTTCCTTTCCTTTATATAAGGTGATTTTGCCGGGGCCGCTGCCCACATAACCAAAATCTGCATCTGCCATTTCGCCAGGGCCGTTTACAATACAACCCATAATGGCAATCTTAACTCCTTTGAGATGATTAGTGACTGAACGGATTTTTGCTGTGGTTTCCTGTAAGTCAAACAAAGTTCTTCCGCAACTGGGGCAACTGATGTATTCTGTTTTGGAGATACGTGTGCGTGTTGCCTGTAAAATGCTGAAGGCGGTATTGTTGGTGAACTGATTGTTGTCTTTTACTTCCAGGTAAGTTCTGCCGGTAGCTTTTGTATTGCTGAATTGTGCTGATGCACTGTAGCCCAAACAAATACCATCGCCCATACCATCTAATAACAAGCCGCCGGTTTCTGTTGCAAAATGAATAAGATGTTCATCAGGTGTTTGCCAGTTACTGTCAGTAATTAAAACAACAGGATTTTTAATTTGCCGTTGCATCAGTTCAATAAACATACGGCGCACACTTTGCAGTGCATTGCTGTTGGTGCTGCTTAAACACAGTACAACTGTATTGTCATTGGCAAGCGTATCAAAATAAGTATAGTCGTTGAGCGGTGTATCATCACTAAAACAATCAATCATTACAAAGTTGAGTGTATCACTTTTACGCTCTGCTTCGGCATAACCGCTGTCCATAAAAATGGGAAAATATTTTTCTTCGCCTGATGGTGTGCGTTGTGCCTCTTTCCATGTTTCAGGATAAACAATCACCTTTAATGTGCCGGGCAATTGAAAGCTGAGCAGTTGATTACCGGTGAAAACATAATCTGCCGCCATATCACCAATGCTCCACTTATCCGTTGCCTCATTATATTTATAACCCACACTCTCTAAATGTTGCGGCGTTATTGTTGCAATCTTACTTAAATCCGCTACAACCACTGGTACATGTTTTCCGCCGATATTACTTACAGCAAATGATTCTCTGCGTTTGTATTCAAAAGGTGAGTAGGGTAAAGCAGCCCCCTTCCGACTTCCCCCCAAGGGGGAAGCCACCAACGCTCCATCCCCGCTTTTCAAATCTTCACTATTAATTGCAGGAACTTTACCGTTGACTATCGACTGTGGACTGTGGTCTGTATATCTCTTCACCAAATCTTTACAAACAGGAATTTCAAACTCAGGATCTTCAGTTAAACTTACACGAACCGTATCACCAATACCATCCTCTAGTAATGTGCCGATACCAATTGCACTTTTAATTCTACCATCTTCGCCATCGCCTGCTTCTGTAACACCGAGATGCAATGGATAGCATTCAGTAAACTCATGCATCATTTGCTGTACCAATAAACGATAAGCCTGCACCATCACCTGCGGGTTACTGCTCTTCATACTCAGTACAATATTGTGATAGCTTTCAAGCCGTGCAATACGCAAAAACTCCATGGCGCTTTCCACCATACCAGTCGCTGTATCACCATAACGGCTCATGATACGATCGCTCAAACTTCCATGATTGGTGCCGATGCGCATGGCGGTACCATACTCCTTGCAAATTTTTACCAATGGTGTAAAACGATCACGGATGCGTTCAATTTCTTCAGCATATTCAGCATCAGTATATTCAATCTGTTCAAATTTTTTCTTATCAACATAATTGCCGGGGTTTACACGAACTTTTTCAACAATACGTGCTGCAATTTCTGCAGCGTTGGGTGTAAAATGAATATCAGCCACCAATGGTGTGTTGCAGCCACGCCTGCGCAATTCATTTTTGATGTTGAGTAAATTCTCCGCTTCTTTTTTAGAAGGAGCCGTAATACGAACCAGCTCTGCACCGGCTTCAATACAACGGATGCTTTGCTCCACGGTGGCAATCGTATCCATCGTATCAGTAGTGGTCATGGTTTGCACACGTATGGGATGAAAGTTCCCCAGCAGCACATCCCCAATTTTTACTTCTTTGGTGGCAAGACGTTTATATTCAGTTAAGGAAGGCGTATAGAATTGCATAGTTGAGATTACCGGTTTTAGATTTGTAAAATTACACTTGTAACAGCTAAATGGTTGTATAAAATCTAAAATCGTAAATCGCATACCCTGAATCTGTTACCAGTCTTTATCCGGCTGTGAAGGCACGCCCACTTTCTTCTGCATTTTTTCCTGCAGCTGTTTTTCTTTTTCTGTGAGTGATTTTAAATATTGTTCCGCCTGTTTTTTACTGAGTTTGGGTGGTGGCGGTGGTGGCTGTTCCTGTTTTTTATCTTTTTGTTCTTTGGGTTGCTCCTGTGGCTTGGGTTTTTGCTGCTGCTCAGGGTTTTGTTTGCGTTTGTTTTGCAGGGCAATCTGCAAATTTTTACGGATCTCCGCATCGCCGGGTGTTAACCGCAATGCTTCTTTATATGCATTAATAGCTTCATCCACCTGGTTGTTTTTATGATACACCACTCCTTTATTGTACAATGCTTTCGCTTTTACTTCTGCATCTGTGGTGTCCGTTGCTGCTTCATCAAAAGATTTAATGATGGCTTCAGTTTGCTCACCGGTTGCTTCTTTTTGTTTTTTGTACAATGTATTGCCAAGGTTGTATTGAGCTGCCGGTGTTGGTTTTTTGTTGATGGATTTACGGTAATACTCTTCTGCCTTATCAAAAGCACTGTCTTTGTAATAATTGTTGCCTTTTACAATTTCAGCAGTTTGGGAAAAGGAATGGAGAGAGATGAATGATGACAGAAAAATGATAAAGATTCTAAGGCTCTTTTGAACCAACTCACCCTCTGCCCCTCTCTGCAAAGCAGGGAGGGGGGAGCAGAGCCCCCGATTATTTAAAAATTCATTTCTATTGATTAGTTGAAAACTCATTTACACCTTCATTTTTCTTTGTTCACTAATGAATAATTCAATTATCAGCAGCAATAGAGCCGCTGCTAAAAACCAAATGAAAAAATTTACAAAGCTGGTGGGCGCACCATTGGTTTCAGATGATTTTTTTTCCAATTGATTGATGACTGCCGATACATCGTTCACCATCGCATCAATATTCTGCAGGTTGCCATACATGCCGCCATTGGCGGTAGCCATTTTTTTCAGTAATGTTTCATTAAGTCTGCTGATAACGGTTTGTCCCAGCTTGTCTTTTTTAAATTCAGTAGTACCGGGCTCTGTAATGGTGGAGCCTTCTTCTGTACCCAGACCAACCGTTAACAACAAAATGCCCTGTTCTTTCAAACGTTGCGCATTTTCAACTGCATTTTCATCATGGTCTTCACCATCTGTAATGAGCACCACAATTTTATAACGTTTGCTTTCATTGGGAAAACTTTGTGCTGCCAGTTGCAAGGCTTCACCTATTACGGTGCCCTGCGTGGGTATATCATCAGGATTGGCACTTTGTACAAACATTTTAGCTGCCCCTTCATCTGCCGTTAATGGCATGGGCAGGTAGGCTTTACCAGCAAACCAAATTAAACCAATACGGTCATTGGGCAGTGCATCAATTATTTTGCTTACAAACTGTTTGGCTTTTTCAAGACGTGTGGGTTTAATATCATCTGCCAGCATGCTTTTGCTCACATCCATGGCAATGATGATATCCCGTCCTTTTCGGTTGATGTTTTCTGCTTTGCCCGGCATTCTTAAATTAGCAGCACCCAATGCGGTTAATGCCAGTGCAAAAAATATCAGCCAGAATTTTGCAGAAAATTTTTTGGAAGAATGACCGGAGGTAAGCTGATTTACCAGGTTTTCATCACCCAGTTTTTTGATGGTTTTCTTTTTCCATTTTTGGTTGAAGAAAAAAAGCAAAGCTGCCGGAATTAATAAAACCAGCAGCAATAAGTATTCTATGCGGGCGAAGGAGAACATCAGGGTTACAAGATAAACAGAAAAATGTAACTGCAATTGTTAAGCCAAAATAATAATACCATTGGCTCAATTGTTTTGCAATAATGAAGTATCTTTAAGAAAACATTTTATATGTTACTAAAAAAAGAAGTAATAAAAACTGTAAAAGAACTGCCTGATGAGTTTTCTGTTGATGAAGTGATTGGCCGTTTAATTTTTTTAAATAAAATTAATAAAGCCCGTACTGAAATAAAACAAGGAAAGGGCCTTACAACTGAACAAGCCAGGAAAAAATTGAAAAAATGGTTGAACTGATTTGGGCGCCTTCTGCCATAAAAGCTATCAATGAAATTGCTGAATACATCTCTAAGGATTCCATTTTAGCCGCAGAGAATACGGTTCAATTATTTTTTGAAAAAGCTGAACTATTAATCCGTTTTCCTGAATACGGTAAACCAGTTCCTGAGTTAAAAGACAAAAAATTTCGTGAAATAAATGTGAGCAGCTTTCGCATTATTTATGAGCTGGTTTCAATTAATGTTATACACATTCTTACAGTTCACCATCATGCCAGATTATTGAGAAATAATCCCGTTTTTAAATCAAAACTTCGCTCACGCAGAAAATAAAATTACTTCTTCCCCTGCATAAACTCATAATGTTTCAAAATATCTTTCAACAGGTTCATACGGTTGCTCATCATATCATAATTGGCATCCGGGCTTTGCAGCAGGAGCACAAAAAAATAAGGACGGCGGTTTTCTTCAATCCAGCCAACAACCCATCCAATATTATTTTTGTTTTCATCAAAACCCCAGCCTGTTTTGTAACTGAGTTTGTATAAACTGTTGTCTTCAAACAGCATTACTTTGCGTACCACCTGCTGGGTACGCTTTTGAAAAGGCAACTGATCAAAATATAATTTCTTTACAAGGCCCAGTTGTTCATCAGGCGAAATTTTTAATGTATTGTTGAGCCAGAAACTGTCAATGGGTCCGCTGATGTTTTTATTGCCATATCCAATAGTATCAATCCAGTGTTGCATGGTGTCTCTTCCAATACGCCTTGCCACTTCCTGGTAATAAGGTACAGCAGAAACCTTAAAGGCTTCTTCCATCGTTAAATCTTTATTCCACTCTGCACGGCTCCTGGTAATGCCATCCCATTTAATGATCATTTTTTCATCAAATATTTTTCCTGTTTCCAGCCCAATTAACGAGTTCATAATTTTAAATGTGGATGCGGGCGTAAAGCGTTTGCGGTAGGTTGCTGAATCGTAAATGGTGAAATGCCCCTGTGCATTATCAAACAGCGCAAATGTTCCTGTGGCCTTATACTTTTCAAAGTATTGCTTCAAATCATTATCAATACTAAGATTGTTGACAGTGCAGGATTGAAATAGTACTGTAAGGAATAAAAAGCTGCCAAAAATCCAGCGCATAGTTTTCAATTTTGCACAAATGTAAATGGCAAAAGCCAAAGCATTATTAATTGTTTTAAAAATGGCAATAATCTTAAACCTGCGGCGTTGCATTTCTTATCAAAACCATTTCCGTATGAACCGCATCTTAACCGTACTTACACTCGCTATTCTAATTTCAGCAATGGCCTGTAAGAAAAAAGATACAGGCAGCAGCAACACCAAATTGATTTTCAAATTCAGGTTCGACAGTACGCAGGCCCGTCTCAACAATATTGGCCAGCCTTCCACTATACCCGCAGGTAATGCCGCACAAAGCGGCGTAATGAACAAGATGAGCGCCCATTATATTGAGCTTACGCCTGGCGCTTTAACACCACTGGGGCAGGGCGCTGTTTTATACCGTGCTGCTGAAACAACACTTGGCGGCAGCAACGCTATTGATTTTGAAAAGGCACCACAGGCCGGTAATGGAGAAACGTTTTATGAAGTACCCATTAAAAATATTGCGGTTGGTGAATATGAATGAATCCGTATTTCACTGGCTTATCAAAATGGTGATGTAAAAGTAAGAGCGGATACCACCATCAGCGGTATTTCTGTAAACCAGGATTTGAATGCAACACTTGCATCCTTCATCGGTTTCAACAACTACATCAAAACATTTACTGTAAAAACACAACCTGTAACGGTAAACGGAAACAGAACACAGGGTTTCCGGGGTTTTGAAACAACTGTAAATGTATTGGGTGTTAATTACCCTGTGGTACAAAATGGCCAGGCTCCTGCAGGTGCTACAACAGTAGTGAATCCTTTGTTTGCCACCTCTCCCATTCCCAATGGAAGTTGTGTGGTTACGGCTGCATTTGCCAATGGCAAACTCAAAATTACCGGCAATGAAACAAAAGACATTATTGCGGAATGCAGTTTCAGCACCAATACAAGTGTGGAGTGGAGAGATTTGATTCCGAATAATAAATGGGAACCGCTGAAAGGAGAAACATCAGTGGATAGGGGTGTGCGGGGATTGATACCAATTATAATGTAAAAAAAGTTTAATAGAAAGCCCTGCCTTTTAGCTTTTATGTATCTTCATTAGCGTTGCGTTATAAATCGAACAAATTCAATTGATTAGAATTTTGCTCTTTGAAATATTGTAATTGAGTCTG
>JAIEQM010000001.1 GCA_019747705.1 Chitinophagaceae bacterium
CGGACCGGACGGGACTCGAACCCGCGACCTCCGCCGTGACAGGGCGGCATTCTAACCAACTGAACTACCGATCCTTGAACCCGATCCATCATTTTCAACTCAATTAAAAACCAGGTTCGTTTTCGGGACGGCAAAGATAAGGGTTTCAACTTTTCGGCGAAAAACTTTTTCGGCTTTTTATTGCACAAATGAATCTGCAGGCACCCAAACTGTTAGCTATATTTGCCACACAACTGAACCTGCATTTATGCTTAAAATTGGAGTATTTGGCGCCGGGCATCTTGGCAAATTTCATCTTAATAACTGGAAAGAAATTGAAGGCGTTCAACTGGTGGGTTTTTACGACCCCGGCGACCGTACTGCTAAATCCGTTACCGAAAAATACCAGCTCAAACGATATACTGATCCGGAAGAATTAATGCAACTGATTGATGCAGCTGATATTGCAGCACCCACCAATTTTCATTTTGAATTATGTAAAATGGCCGTGTACATGGGTAAGCATGTGTTTGTGGAAAAACCCATGTGCAATACCATGGAAGAAGCCCATGAACTCGTAAAACTGGTAAAAGAAGCAAATGTAAAACTGCAGGTGGGGCATGTAGAACGGTTTAACCCTGCATTCCTGGCCGTAAAAGATTTACAGCTCAATCCCATGTTTATTGAAGTGCACCGCCTCTCACAGTTCAACCCCCGTGGTACTGAAGTAAGTGTCATTCTTGATCTGATGATCCATGATATTGATATCATCTTAAGTTTGGTGAAGAGCAATGTAAAACAAGTACATGCCAATGGTGTGGCAGTGATGACAGATACGCCGGATATTGCCAACGTTCGTATTGAATTTGATAATGGCTGTGTGGCCAATTTAACCAGCAGCCGCATCAGCATGAAAAAAATGCGTAAGATCCGTTTGTTTCAGCGGGATGCATATATTGGTATTGATTTCCTGGAAAAGAAAAGTGAAATCATTAAAATGAAAGACTCAGAAGATAAAGAGGCTTTCACATTTGACATTGAAACAAAAAACGGAACCAAAACCATTGCAGTATCCAACCCGGTGGTAAAAGATGTGAATGCCATTAAAATGGAACTGGAACAGTTTAAAGATTCCATCATCAATAATCAATCAACGGCTGTTACTGAAGTGGATGGACTGAGAGCCATGGATGTAGCACACCAGATACTGCAAAAAATTCAACGCAGTATTGCATCCTGATTTTTTTCATGACCCAAACTAACCGCATACCTGTTCGATGGTACGTTTTGGCCGACTGGCTCGCTGCTTTTATCAGCTGGGGTATATTTTATTTCCTGAGGCGTTTATTACTGGGTGAAGTAAAAGATGTGTTTAATCAGAGTATAGATGAAAAATTTTTCCTGGGTGTTTTTCTTATTCCCCTATGCTGGGTTATCCTTTTTCACCTAAGGGGGAGTTATGGCGATTTGTATCATAAATCCCGTTTCAAAGAATTTACCAATACTTTTTTTGGTTGCCTCCTGGGCTGCACAGTTTTGTTTTTTGTGTTTTTGCTGGATGACAGGATTTCTTCTTATACTTTTTACTATAAAGAAGCGCTGCTGCTTTTTGGTTTGCATTTTGGTTTTATATGGCTGTTCCGCTGGTTGGTTTTAGTGATTGTAAACAAACAACTGCTGAAAGGTGAAATTAAAATCAACACACTTATTATCGGCAACGGAAGCAAAGCCGTAAAACTTTATAAAGATATACGTGACGCCAAAGAAGAAATCGGTTATATTTTTTGCGGCTATCTGCAATCGGGTAATGAAGGCAACGGCTTAAGTAACTACATTCCGCAATTGGGCAGCATCAACCATCTTTCTTCGACCATTAAAGAAAAAAAAATTGAGCAGGTAATTATTGCCACGGATGATACGGTCATTGTTGAAACCTGTATTAATCTTTTAAGTGAACATGATGTGCAGGTAAAATTATTGCCCAATACGTCTGATATTCTTTCGGGCTCTGTAAAAACCACCAATATAATGGGCGCCATGTTAATGGAACTGCACAATAACATGATGGAGGAGTGGCAGCTCAATGTTAAACGCCTGGTGGATGTGGTGGTATCCGTCATGGCCTTTATCATTCTTTCACCAGTTTTAGTATATGTCATCATCAGAACCAAACTTTCTTCAAAAGGAAGTATTTTTTATTCGCAGGAACGTATTGGGCTGAAAGGAAAACCATTTTCTATTCACAAGTTCAGGAGCATGGTAATGAATGCCGAGGAAAACGGCCCCGCACTTTCAAGCGATACGGATGAACGCATTACCCCCTGGGGTAAAGTAATGCGTAAATGGAGGCTGGATGAATTACCACAGTTCTGGAATATATTAAAAGGTGAAATGAGTTTGGTGGGCCCCAGGCCTGAACGTAAGTTTTATATTGACCAGATTGTACAGGAAGCGCCTTATTACCGATACCTGCTTAAAGTAAAACCCGGGCTCACCAGTTGGGGTATGGTAAAGTTTGGTTATGCTGAAAATGTAGAGGAAATGATTGAACGCAGCAAATACGATCTTGTATATATTGAAAACATATCACTGGGGCTCGATTTTAAAATAATGATTCATACATTACGTTTAATATTTTTGGGTAAAGGAAGATAACCCACGGTAAGCAATTACCCAATATGAACTGGACTTTAATTTTACTAAACCCGTTTCGTGAAAAAATATACCATACTATTTGCACTCTTCTGTAACCTTTGTGCCGCTGCTCAAACCAGCTACTGGCAGCAGCAGGTAAATTTTAAAATGGATGTTACGCTGAATGATGCTGAACATTCATTAGATGGGTTTGCAAAAATTGAATACATTAACAACTCACCGGACACATTGCACTTTCTCTGGTTTCACCTGTGGCCCAATGCTTACCGTACTGACCGAACTGCCTTCAGCGATCAGTTATTGCAAAACGGAAGAACAGATTTTTATTTTTCCAATAAAGAAGACCGTGGTTATATCAACCGCCTGGATTTTCGTGTAAATGATGTAAGGGTAAAAACGGAAGACCATCCGCAGCATATTGACATTACTAAACTGATATTAACGCAACCACTTGCACCGGGTGCATCTGTTATCATCACCACTCCCTTTCATGTGCAGTTGCCAAAGAATTTTTCAAGAGGCGGTCATGCGGGGCAATCGTACCAGGTAACACAATGGTATCCCAGGCCAGCGATGTACGATAAAACAGGCTGGCATGAAATGCCTTACTTAGACCAGGGTGAGTTTTATAACAACTTTGGTAATTATGAAGTAAACATTACTGTTCCCCAAAATTATGTGGTGCTCAGCAGTGGTGATTTACAGAGTGAAGAGGAAAAAAAATGGTTAAAAAACATGGCAGCAATATATGAAGCCGATTTAAAGATATTTCCGAAAAAAAAATCAGAGCTAACAACCAAGCCTACAAACCCTGCATTTAATAAAACAACGCTTATTAAACCACAGAAAAAAAAAGCAGAGCCTGTTCAACAAAAAACTTTAATTTTTAAACAAACTAATGTTACCGATTTTGCATGGTTTGCAGATAAAGTTTATAAAATCAAATATGACACTTTAAATCTTACTTCAGGAAAAGTCATTGATGTATATGCCGCATTTTATTTAGAGGATGGACAGGTATGGGAAAACAGTTTGAAATTTATTAAAGAAACCATTCGCTACCGCACAAAATTCATTGGTGAATATCCCTACAATACTGTATCTGTTGTTGAAGCTAACATGGGCTTTCCCGGCGGTATGGAATATCCCTGTATTACCAGCGTTACTCCAATGCCGGATGAACAATCATTAGAAAGCGTTATAGAACATGAAGTGGGGCACAACTGGTTCCAGGCCATGCTTGCCAGTAATGAAAGAAGATACGCATGGATGGATGAAGGCATCAACTCTTATTATGGTGAACGTTTTAAAAAAGAAGTGAGCCACTTTAAAGAAACCCATCAGAAAGATATTCCCATTGCTGATGACAATCATATTCTCAGCAGCCTGCAACGCTGGAAAAAGGATCAGCCACTGAATACGCCAAGTGACAGCCTCACAGCGCTCAACTATGGTTTAACAGCCTATACCAAAGGCGCCGCCTTTATACAACTGATTGAAAAGAAACTGGGGCGTTCTGCATTTGACAAAGCCATGCAATTTTATTTTGAGCAATGGAAAATGAAACATCCTTCACCTGCTGATTTTAAATTAGCGCTGGAACAATCCAGCGGTGTGAATCTTGATTATGAATTCAGCCTGCTTACTAAAAAAGGGCCACTGGTAACACCATTAAAAAAGAAAACCCTGTTTAAACCACTGATTGGTGCGGGTAACGACAGTACCAATGTGATTATAGGCACACCTGTTATGGGTTATAATATGTATGACGGTTTAATGATTGGCGGCGCCATCACCAATTATACATTGCCGCCATCCAAATTCCGGTTTTTAATAGCGCCCATGTACGCAACCAAAAGCAAAGAATTGAACGGAATAGCAAGAATGTCTTACACCTTTTATCCCTCCGGTTCATTTCAACGCATTACCGTTGCAGTAAGCGGAATGAAATTTACTACTGATGATTTTACAGATACTGCCAATACTAAATACACAACTGGTTTCCGCAAACTGGTTCCTTCATTGAAATTTGTGTTGAAAGAAAAAAATGTATTGAGTACAAGAGAACGGTTTATTCAATGGAAAACATTTTTGTTTGATGAAGATGTTTTGAAATTCAAATCTGATACGTTTCCCAATGGCAACCGTTTTACAAAAATTACCAAACAATCAGAAAGCCGTTATCTTAATCAACTGCGTTTGGTGGTGAGGGATTCAAGAGCTTTATACCCTTACAGCGCTGAGTTACTGGC
Organism: Chitinophagaceae bacterium; assembly: GCA_019747705.1. Lineage (GTDB taxonomy): Bacteria > Bacteroidota > Bacteroidia > Chitinophagales > Chitinophagaceae > Lacibacter. The sequence goes on from JAIEQM010000001.1 coordinate 4,887, forward strand.
AGAGCAGGCCAAAAATTTTGTACGTATTGCTTTTACCGGCAACTATCATTTCAATTACAATTCAGAACTGGGCGCCGATGTGAGGATATTTGCCGGTAAGTTTTTTTACAGCGGAAATGTTACATCTTCCAAGCGTATTCAAACAGATCCTTACCATCTTAACCTTACCGGGCCAAATGGTTATGAAGATTATACTTATAATAATTATTTCTTTGGCCGTAATGAGTTCCAGGGTTTTGCCAGCCAGCAAATAATGATGCGTGATGGATTCTTTAAAGTACGTACTGATTTACTGGCTTCTAAAATTGGCAAAACCGATAATTGGTTAACTGCCATCAACTTTACTTCCGATATTCCTGATCAGATTAATATCTTAAAAATTCTTCCGGTAAAAATTCCTGTAAAAGTATTTTTAGATTTTGGAACCTATGCTGAAGCATGGGAGAAGAATGCAAGCACCAGCCGCATCGTTTATGATGCAGGTTTTCAACTGTCGCTGTTTAAAAATACAGTGAATGTATATGTGCCTGTATTGTACAGCAGAGTGTTTAAAGATTATTTCCTTTCTTACATTCCTGAAAAACGTTTTGCCAAAAACATCACCTTCAGTATTAATCTTCAAAATATTTCATTAAAAACATTTGACCGCCGTCTCCCCTTCTGATGGGCACTGTTCAATACATAACACAAAAAGAAATTGATAAAGTAAAATGGGATGCCTGTATTGATACAAGTGTAAACGGGTTAATTTATGCATATAGCTGGTACCTGGATTGCATGAGCCGGCATTGGGATGCTTTGGTACTGGGGGATTATGAAACCGTAATGCCGTTAACATGGAATAAAAAATACGGTATTCATTACCTGTATCAGCCGTGGTTTTGTGCATCACTGGGAATTTTTTCGAAAAAGAAAATCACGGCAGCTATTGTTGAAGCCTTTTTAAAAGCTATTCCTGAAAAGTTCAGATACCGGGATATTTATCTTAATCATCAAAACCTGTTTGAGTTAAAAACATTTCCGCTTACAGAACGGGTAAATTATGTGTTGCCCCTGCATTATTCTTATGAAACAATTGCATCATCGTACAGAACCAATTTGAAACGCAATATTAAAAAAGCTGAAGCAACCGGGCTAACGGCAAGCAAAGAAGTTTCGTTGAAAGATATTCTTTTACTAGCCAAAGAAACCATGCAACGCATTTCTCCCATTACAGACGAAGAATTGCAACGCTTCAGCACCCTGTTTAAAAAAGCACGGCAACATCAAAAAGCAGAAACGATTGGCATTTATTTAAACAAAGAATTACTGGCGTCTGCCGTTTTCTTTTACTCCCATAAAAGATGGTATTATATACTGGTGGGCAATCATGCCAATGGCAAAACAATTGGCGCTTCACATTATTTGATTGACCGTTTTATTCATGCACATGCCGGCGAAGATGTATTGCTTGATTTTGAAGGAAGTGATGTAAGGAACCTGGCTTTCTTTTACAGCAGCTATGGCGCAGTGGAAGAAAAATATCCTGCATTGCGGATGAATATATTGCCGAAGTTGCTGAAATGGCTGAAGGATTAATGCAAAGCTGCAACAAATGCTTCCGGCTCATCCGGTGAGATTACAACTTTCTTTTGTGCAGTAGTTATCAGCACAAGCTTGTCTGTTCTTTTGACATACCAGGTCATAACCCCCAACCGGAAGTTAGAAAATTTTCCAAAATACCCAAACAACCCGCCCACACCAAAAGTTCGTATAGCGCCATCAATATCTTTCTTTGGAATTATGGCAACGGATTCTATTTCGTTTTTTGAAATTACAACTTGCCCCGCCTGTTTTTGAATGATAATATTTCCATTGCTGATGGCATAGGAAAGAGGCCGTATCAAAAAAACAAAAACATAAATTCCAAACAGAAGAATACCAATAATCAGGAGCGCTGCTTCCCCTTCCATAAAAAATAACCAAACAGAAGTAAAAACAGAAAATGCAAACAGAATGGTTACAATAAATGTGAGAATTTTTGCGGAGTTGCTGAGTGTTGCTTTGTATTTCATGCTGCTACTGATTTAACATGTTTTCTGCAATCATAAGGTCAACCGGGTTGGTGATTTTAATATTGGTATCTTCTCCCTGCACTAATGTTACTTTTAAACCAAAAGCCTCCACCACATTCGCTTCATCCGTAAACCGTTCTTTATAATCAATGGCAAAAGCCGGTAATAAAATTTTACTGTGAAATGTTTGCGGCGTTTGCACCAGCCTTAGCTGGTTCCGGTCAACAGGTTCATTGCCACCTGCGGTAACCATACGAACACTGTCCCTGCAATTAATTACAGGTATGGCGCTTCCGGTTTCCAATGCAGCAGTATAACAACGCTGAATTAATTCTTTACTTACCAAACAACGTACCCCATCATGCACAAAAATGATACTCTCTTCTTCTATCAGTTTTAAGCCATTGGCAACAGAATGAAATCTGGTTTCACCGCCCTGTGTTATACGTATTTGTTCAGCATCAAAATATCCATCAACAATTTCTTTCCCCAGCTCCAAATGCTCTTGAGGAAGTACTAAAATAATCTTCACCCCCGGAACCGCTTTTAAAAAAGTGTCAATGGTATAAAACAAAATGGGTTTCCCCTTCAGCAGTAAAAATTGTTTGGGAATTTCAGCGCCCATTCTTTTCCCGGAACCACCGGCAACAATAACAGCATATTTCTGCATGTGTCAAAGATAAGAGAGAGTTGATTAATGATAGATAGCAACAAGCTTTTCACCGTTACTTTTTTGCAGTCCACGATACATACCTTCGCTGTTAAACACTAGTGCAATGTTTCCTTTTGCATCGGCGCCAATCATTCCGCCTTCACCATTTATTTTTACCAGTTTATCTAATGTAACAATTTCCATTGCCTGCTGCAGGCTGCATCCTTTGTATTCCATTAAACAACTTACATCATACGCAGCCACCGCTTTTATAAACAACTCGCCATGCCCTGTGCAGGAAATGGCACAGGTTTTATTACCGGCATAAGTGCCGGCGCCAATAACAGGTGTATCACCAATGCGGTTGTAATTTTTGTTGGTCATGCCGCCGGTGCTGGTAGCAGCAGCAAGATTGCCAGAAGCATCACATGCAACAGCACCCACCGTTCCAAATTTTTTTTCTTTATCCGCCATAGTTTTAGCGGAGGAGGATACTTGTAAATTGTGATCCAGTGCAACGGTGTTTTCATTTTTCACCATCTGCCATTGTTCATAACGAAACTGAGAAAAGAAATAATCATCTTCTTTCAACTGCAACTGTTGTTCTTTTGCAAATTGCAAAGCGCCTTCACCACTCAGCATTACATGTTCACTTTTTTCCATTATGGCTTTTGCCAGCAACACAGGGTTTTTTACTTTTTGAACTCCTGCCACAGCTCCTGCTTCCAGTGTTCTGCCGTTCATGATGGAAGCATCCATTTCATGCTTACCTGTTTTAGTAAATACAGAGCCCCGTCCGGCATTAAACAAAATACAATCTTCCAATGAAACTACAGCCGCAGTAACTGCATCCAGCGATGAGCCTCCTTTTTCCAGCGCTGCATAACCTGTTGTCAATGCATCATCCAAACCTTTGAGATAAGCAGCTTCCAGTTCAGGAGTTAAATCGCTCTTCAGAATTGTTCCCGCACCGCCATGTATTGCTATTGAAAATGGTTGCATATAATGCAATTAGAAAATGAGATTAAAAATGATTTAAATGAAAGGGTAACAGGTTTTGAAAAAGAAATTATTTTTTATGAAAGCAAATGTACACACTCTTTAAGCAACCGGTCTTTATTGATGGCTGCAGTACCCACTTCTTCACAAACAAGCCCGCCGGCAATATTGGATACAGCGGCCATCAACTCTGTATTTTTTGTTGCAGCATAAATTAAAGCTGCGGTTGCAATTACGGTATCGCCCGCACCACTTACATCAGCAATATTTCTGATATGTGAAGGAATAATTTGGTGTGCATTTCCATCCTGGTAAAAAACGCCTTTCTCAGAAAGGGTGATAAATGAAATCTGATGCTGCAATTGCTGATGGAGCTGCTGATGCACCTGCTGCAATGATGCTGTATCTGTTTTATCGCTGATGATGTTGAGCGCTTCTCTTACTTCTTTTAAATTCGGCTTAAAAATAGTGGCCTCTTTATAACTGAAAAAGTTTTTGCGTTTGGGATCAACAGCGGTAATGATGTTATGGTGCTTACACAAAGCAATTGTTTTTTTGATCAACAGTTCCGTTAACACGCCTTTGTTATAATCTTCAAGAATAATGACATTGGGTTTTTCCTGTGCAATAAAATGCTGCACCGCCAGTATCAACCGGTTTTCATCTTCATACCCAAGATCAGCCGTGGTTTCGTTATCCAGCCGCATCATCTGCTGGTTGCGGCTGATGATTCTTGTTTTACTGGTGGTTATACGTTGGCTGCTGTTTAAAAGAAATTCTGTTCTAATGCCTTCTGCTTCCAGCATCTTTTTCAAAATCACATTTTCATCATCATCTCCCGTTACACTCAGCATGCTTACTTCGGCGCCCAATGAACGTATATTCAATGCTACATTTGCAGCGCCACCAATGCGGTACTCTTTTTTATCAAGCGATACAACGGGTACAGGAGCTTCCGGCGAAATACGCTCTACATGCCCCCACATATAGGTATCCAGCATTACATCACCAATGACTCCCACTTTAATAGATGATAGTTGTTCAAATAATTGTTGAAAATTCACCTGCATCATTTATTTCTTTTGCGGAGATAATGCAATATAAAATGGAATGCCCAGCAAAACAATTCCAAGCCCGGTGCCCGCATAAAACGGTTTCATCAAAATCAGGAACACACAAAAAGTAATTCCAAGAAGAATATAAATTACCGGCAATACAGGATAGCCAAACGCTTTATAGGGTCTTTCTGCATCAGGCATTTTTTTGCGGAGAATAAAAATACCGGCTATGGTTAATACATAAAAGATCACCACCACAAATGAAACCATATCAAGAAGATCGCCATATTGTCCGCTCAAACAAAGCAATGCTGTCCAGATGCATTGCGCCCATAAGGCCCATTGGGGAACAGCGTTTCCGTTTAATGTTCCTGCCTGTTTAAAAAACAATCCGTCTTTGGCCATGGTATAATACACTCGTGCACCCGCCAGCACCAACCCGTTAATACAGCCAAATGTGGAAATCATGATCATTACAGCAATAACATACGTACCAACGCTTCCAAAAATTTCATTGGCTGCGGCAACAGCAACACGGTCCTGTTTGGCAAATGCAATATCATGCATGGGCATTACGCTTAAGTACATGATATTTGCTGAAACATAGATTAATGTAACAATCAATGTTCCCAAAAACAAACTTAATCCGATGTTACGTTTGGGGTTTTTAATTTCACCTGCAATAAACGTAACGTTATTCCACGCATCACTGCTGAAGATAGAGCCCACCATAGATGCAGCAATTGCACCCATTACTGCGCTGCCTGCAACAGCAGTTATCAAACCGCCTTCGCTTAGTTTATTCATTTGCCAGGCATTTGTCCAGTTGGCGTTCCATACTTCTGCTTTGGCGCCAATGAGCAACCCAAATACAATCAATCCAAACAATGAAACTAATTTCACTACGGTAAAAATTGTTTGAATGAGTTTTCCGCCCTGTACACCTTTTGTATTGATGTATGTGAGTAATACAATTACGGCTATGGAAACAAATTGTGCAGGATAAATCTTTAATGACCCGATATGAAAAAGTATATTTTCATCTTTGATGTCAAGCGCAGGAATAAAATAACCGGTGAATTTGGAGAAGGCTACACCCACTGCTGCAATGGTGGCTGTTTGTATTACCGTAAAAAAACTCCAGCCGTATAAAAATCCAAACAACGGATTATAGGCTTCTTTTAAATAGACATACTGACCGCCTGCTTTGGGAAACATGCCGCTTAATTCGCCATAGCTGATGGCGGCAATTAAGGTCATTAAACCTGTAATGAGCCATACGGCAATCAGCCAGCCTGCACTTCCAACATTGCGGGTGATATCCGCACTCACTATAAAAATACCGGAGCCGATCATGCTGCCTGCCACAACCATTGTAGCATCCAGTAATCCTAAAGTGGGTTTAAATTCAGTTTGGGACATATGGCTGATTTTCGTTTCGTAAATGAAACGGAAGATAAGGATTAACCTTAAAACGAAAGGATGATTTTATAAACCGGCTCCTATTGTTTTTTCGAATTTTTATACTCTTCATTCAACCCTTTAATTACCTGCTGAGTAATATTGAATGCCGTATCCTTATAGTACAATGTTGGATTGCCTTCCTGCGTGGAAAAGATAAAGTGATATTTTCCATTTGCATTATACAGCCTGAGATAGTCATTGATCTTCTTTTGAATATCATCAATTGCCTTTGCCTGTTTATCCAAATGCTGGCTTTGTAATGTTTGCTGATGCTGGCCGATTTGCTGATAACGTGTTTGATACTGCTGTTGAAAAGCTTCTGCTTCCTGCTGTGTGATAGACTGGCCCTTTTTTAAAAAATCCACACGGTCTTTTTCAAGTTTACTGAACTCTGCCTGTATTTGATTTTCAATCCGCTGTTTGTCACTTTCAATTTCACCATTTTTCAATTTGAAAAACTCATAATACTTCTGAATTGTATCCAGGTCAATATACGCCACACGCAGGTGCGGTGCAGAGTCTTTGGGGTCCCCGGGAGTTTTGGTATCCGTAATTTTTTTGGAAGATGAAGTGGATGTAAAGTGCAACACAAATAAAGCAGCCACAGCAGCCGTAAGCACATACAGTAAAATATTCTGAAATCCTTTCATAACGGGCAAAGTAAAGCAATCAGCCCCTACCAAAAAAATTGAAACCAATTTTAAGAAGGTGTTAACAGAAAGAGCAAAGATTAGCGGTGTATAAGAGTGCTATCAAAGTCTTTTTTCAGTAACAAAAAACGCCCCAGCAAAAGTTGAGGCGTTGTGTTTATTTGAAATCAAAGATTACTCTTCATCATCAAAACTCATCGCTTCCCTGGTGGTGAGGAGCAATTCATATTCTTCCTTGCTGCCCACAATCATGTTTTCAAATTCACGCAACCCTGTACCTGCAGGTATTGCATGACCTGTGATTACATTCTCTTTCAATCCAAGCAAGTAATCGGTTTTGCCTTCAATAGCTGCTGTACTGAGCACCTTGGTTGTTTCCTGGAAGGATGCAGCAGATATCCAGCTTTGTACACCCAGTGATGCTTTGGTAATACCCAGCAATACCGGTTGTGCTGTTGCAGGATGTGCATCACGCACTTCAATCAACTTCTTATCTGCACGGCGCAGCACACTGTTTTCTTCACGCAAATCACGGAGAGTGATGATCTGACCCGGACGGAACTTACTGTCGCCCGGCTCTGTTACCACTTTCTTGTCATAGATGCGGTCGTTCTCATCAATAAACTCAAAACGATCCACTAAATCTTCTTCTAAGAATTTGGTATCACCTGCATCAATGATTTCCACTTTCTTCATCATCTGGCGCACAATCACTTCAATATGCTTGTCATTGATTTTTACACCCTGTAAACGATATACTTCCTGGATTTCATTCACCACGTATTCCTGTACTGCAAACGGACCTTTGATGGTAAGAATATCGCCGGGAGCTGTTTGCCCGTCACTCAATGCACTTCCTGCTTTTACAAAGTCGCCTTCCTGTGCCAGGATCTGGCGTGTAAGAGGCACTAAGTATTTCTTGGTTACTTCATCTTTGCTGGTAACAATGATTTCCCTGTTACCACGCTTAATAGAACCAAAGCTCACCACACCATCAATTTCAGAAACCACAGCAGGGTTGCCCGGGTTACGTGCTTCAAACAATTCCGTAACACGTGGCAGACCACCGGTGATATCTTTCAGTTTACCCAATACACGTGGAATTTTCACCAGCACCTGTCCGGAGATTACTTCATCACCTTCTTCCATCACAATGTGAGAACCTACCGGGAGATTGTATGTTTTTGTATCCTTAGTTCCTTCAATAATCAATGCAGGTATCTTGGTCTTGTCTTTTGTTTCAATAACCACTTTTTCACGGTGACCTGTTTGTTCATCGGCTTCTTCACGGAAGGTGATACCATCAATGATGTTTTCAAACTTGATTTTACCGGCTACTTCAGCAACCACAACATTGTTAAACGGATCCCATGTACAAAGCACTTCACCTTTCTTAATTTGCTGACCTTCTTTAACGGTTAAGGTAGCGCCATAAGGAATATTATTGGTGATGAGGATACGGTCGTTCTTCACATCCATGATCCTTGCTTCACCTGTGCGGCCAATTACAATTTGAACTTTAGCGCCTTCGTTGTTGGTAGTTGTTACAGTACGCAATCCATCAAACTGAACGGTACCATCAAACTTGGCATGCAATGCACTTTCAACAGATGCAGAACCTGCAACACCACCCACGTGGAAGGTACGGAGGGTTAACTGTGTACCCGGCTCACCAATGGATTGTGCAGCAATAATACCTACCGCATCACCTTTCTGTGCAATAGCACCTGTTGCAAGGTTTTTACCATAACACTTCACACACACGCCACGCTTGCTTTCGCAGGTAAGTACAGAACGTATATCAACTGTTTCAATTCCTGCTTCTTCTATCTGGCGGGCAACAGCAGAAGTAATTTCTTCACCTGCACCCACAATTAATGTGTCAGACTGAATATCATAAACATCATATAATGAAGTACGTCCTTCAATCCTGTCGCTCAATGGTTCAATAATATCTTCGTTATCTTTTAATGCACTGGTGGCAATACCACGGAGTGTTCCGCAATCTTCATCATTAATTACCACATCCTGGGCCACATCCACCAAACGGCGTGTTAAGTAACCGGCATCCGCAGTTTTTAACGCTGTATCCGCCAAACCTTTACGGGCACCATGTGTGGAGATGAAGTAGTCCAATACGCTCAATCCATCTTTAAAGTTGCTCAATACAGGGTTTTCAATGATCTCACTTCCGGTAGAACCACTCTTACGTGGCTTGGCCATCAAACCTCTGATACCCGCCAGCTGTTTTACCTGCTGCTTGCTACCACGTGCACCACTGTCAAGCATCATAAACACAGAGTTGAACCCTTGTTTATCCGTTGCCATTTCACGGATCAATGTTTCTGTTACACGTGTATCCACACGGCTCCAGATGTCAATGATCGCATTGTATCGCTCGTTGTTGGTAATAAGCCCCATGTTATAGTTGTCCCACACTTCACTTACTTCACCCTGTGCATTTTCCACAAGCTCTTCTTTTACCTGAGGAATAATAAGATCATTAATGTTGAATGATAAACCACCCTGGTACGCCATACGGAAACCGAGTGTTTTAATATCATCCAGGAACTTCGCCGTTTTGGGAACGTTGGTAATTTCAATAATATCACCAATAATTTCACGAAGATTTTTCTTGGTTAAAATAGCATTGATAAAACCAACTTCTTTGGGAACAAATTGATTAAAGATGACACGGCCCACAGTAGTATCAGTAAGCTTGTAAACCAGCTTGTCATTTTCACGAACATTCACACGCACTTTAATAGGTGCATGCAAATCAACACGGCCTTCATTATAAGCAATGATTACTTCTTCAGCAGAGTAAAACGCTTTGCCTTCACCTTTTACAGTTTCAGTAGCAGTTGATTTCTTTGCTTTAGAGATATAATACAGACCCAACACCATGTCCTGTGAAGGAAGGGTGATAGGTGTACCATTTTGCGGGTTCAGAATGTTGTGTGATGCCAGCATGAGCAACTGTGCTTCCAGTACGGCTGCATTGCTCAATGGTACATGCACCGCCATCTGGTCACCATCAAAGTCGGCGTTAAAGGCAGATGTTACCAGCGGATGTAATTGAATGGCTTTACCTTCAATCAGCTTGGGCTGGAATGCCTGGATAGATAAACGGTGCAATGTTGGGGCACGGTTTAATAATACAGGATGCCCTTTCAATATATTTTCAAGAATATCCCAAACAACAGCTTCTTTTTTATCAACCAGTTTCCTTGCACTCTTTACTGTTTTTACGATACCTCTTTCAATTAATTTACGGATGATGAATGGCTTGAATAATTCTGCAGCCATATCTTTTGGTAAACCGCACTCATGCAATTTCAATTCAGGACCTACAACGATAACTGAACGGCCGGAATAGTCAACACGTTTACCAAGCAGGTTTTGACGGAAACGTCCCTGCTTACCTTTCAATACATCGCTCAATGATTTTAAAGCACGGCCGCCTTCAGCTTTAACAGCATTTGATTTTCTGGAGTTATCAAACAAACTGTCAATGGCTTCCTGTAACATACGCTTCTCGTTACGAAGGATTACTTCAGGAGCTTTAATCTCCAATAATCTTTTCAAACGGTTATTACGGATAATTACACGGCGGTATAAATCATTCAGATCAGATGATGCAAAACGGCCGCCATCCAAAGGCACTAACGGACGAAGCTCCGGTGGAATTACAGGAATGTATTGCATTACCATCCACTCCGGACGGTTCGTAATATGACTGTTGGCTTCACGGAAAGCTTCTACCACACTCAAACGCTTCAATGCATCTGCTTTACGCTGCTGTGATGTTTCAGTGGCAGCGGCATTCCGCAAATCATAACTTAACTGATCCAGGTCAATACGCTGTAACAAATCATGCACTGCTTCAGCGCCCATCTTGGCAATAAACTTCTGCGGATCTTCATCCGGCAGATACTGGTTATCTTTTGGTAAGGTATCCAGTAAATCCAGGTACTCTTCTTCCGTAAGCAAATCGCCTTTGCTCATGGTTTCTTTTACACCGGGCTGAATGACTACATAGCGTTCGTAGTAAACAATCGTCTCTAATTTCTTAGAGCTCATACCCAGCAAATAACCAATCTTGTTAGGTAACGATTTAAAATACCAGATATGAACAACAGGCACCACCAGTTTGATGTGGCCCATACGCTCACGACGAACTTTTTTCTCTGTTACTTCCACACCGCAACGATCGCACACAATACCCTTGTAACGGATACGCTTGTATTTACCGCAGGCACATTCGTAATCTTTTACAGGTCCGAAAATGCGTTCGCAAAACAAACCATCACGCTCCGGTTTGTAAGTACGATAGTTGATTGTTTCCGGTTTCAACACTTCACCAAAACTGCGTTCCAGGATTGTATCAGGAGACGCAAGACCAATTGTAATTTTTGAAAATACAGGTCTTTGACGATTGTCTTTTTTGAATGCCATATTCTGATTTGCGATTTTAGATTTACGAAGTACGATTTGCTTTTCACCGGCTATTGTACTTCAACCTTTGCCGGTTAATTTTTTGAAATCAGCATTTTATTATCCTCTCCAAAAAGCTGGCCTTTGAAGCCAGGCAAGTCCTCCCCCTGGGGGAGTTAGAGGGGCTGTTTACTCTTCAAACTTCAGATCTAATCCCAATCCCCTCAACTCATGCACCAACACATTGAATGATTCAGGAACACCCGGTCTTGGAACATTATCACCTTTAACGATGGCCTCATAAGTTTTTGCACGACCCATGATGTCATCTGATTTAATAGTAAGCAGTTCCTGCAAAATGTTGGATGCACCATATGCTTCCAGCGCCCATACTTCCATCTCACCAAAACGCTGACCACCAAACTGAGCTTTACCACCCAGCGGTTGTTGCGTAATAAGACTGTATGGTCCGATAGAACGGGCATGCATCTTATCATCCACCATGTGGTGCAATTTGATCATATAAATAATACCTACAGTTGCCTTTTGGTGGAAACGCTCTCCTGTTTCACCATCATACAGGAATGTATGACCAAAGCTTGGTAAACCGGCCTGGTTAATATGCCCGGCAATTTCTTCAACGGTAGCGCCATCAAAGATGGGAGTAGCAAAACGCACACCCAGTTTTTCACCGGCCCAGCCAAGAACGGTTTCATAAATCTGCCCCAGGTTCATACGGCTTGGTACACCCAATGGGTTCAGTACAATATCAACCGGCGTTCCATCTTCAAGGAACGGCATATCTTCCTGGCGAACGATTTTGGCCACAATACCTTTATTACCATGACGGCCCGCCATCTTATCACCCACTTTCAGTTTACGCTTTACGGCTAAGTAAACTTTAGCAAGCTTTAATACACCTGCAGGTAATTCATCACCAATGCTGATGTTGAATTTCTCACGCTTGTAACGGCCGAGCTCTTCGTTATATTTAATATTATAGTTGTGCAGCAACTGGTTAATGAGTTCATCCACATGTGCATCACCTGTCCATCCCAAAGGATTTACATTTTGAAAATCAATACCTGCTAAATTCTTAGGATTGAATTTTGCACCTTTACCAATCAACACTTCACCAAAATTGTTGCTCACGCCGGCGCTTGATTTATCTTTTAATAAACCCTGCAGTTTGCCGAGTAACAATTCCAGCAAATCATTCATATTCTTTTCATGGATCTTCTCTACTTTTTCAAGCAAAGCCTTTTCACGAATCTTGCTGTTCTTATCTTTCTTGGCACGCTGGAACAATTTCTTATCAATCACCACACCTTCTGTTCCGCTTGGCGCTTTCAACGAAGCGTCTTTTGCATCGCCTGCTTTATCACCAAAGATGGCACGCAACAACTTCTCTTCAGGAGTTGGGTCGCTTTCGCCTTTTGGAGTGATTTTACCAATGAGGATATCACCTTCTTTAATACCAGCACCAATACGGATGATACCGTTTTGATCCAGGTCTTTGGTTGCTTCTTCACTTACGTTGGGGATATCCGGCGTTAATTCTTCTTCACCCAACTTTGTATCACGCACTTCCAGTTCATATTCTTCAACGTGAACGGAAGTAAACAAATCTTCTTTTACCACTTTTTCATTGATCACAATGGCATCTTCAAAGTTGTAACCCTTCCATGGCATGAACGCCACTTTTAAGTTACGGCCCAGCGCCAGTTCACCATCTTTGGTTGCATAACCTTCAGTAAGGAAGTCGCCTTCTTTCACTGCCTGTCCTTTTGCAACACATGGTTTTAAGTTAATGCAGGTGCTCTGGTTGGTTTTGATGAACTTGGTTAATTTATAAACCATCAAATCTTCTTCAAAGCTCACCATCTTCTGCTCTTCGTTACGGTTGTAACGCACATGAATTTCATTGGCATCCACATATTCCACCACACCTGTACCTTCTGATGTTAACTGGATGCGGCTATCCCTTGCAGCCATGGCTTCCAAACCTGTACCTACAATAGGAACCTGCGGACGCACCAATGGAACTGCCTGGCGTTGCATGTTGGAGCCCATCAATGCACGGTTGGCATCATCATGCTCCAGAAACGGAATCAATGAAGCGCTCAAACCAACAATCTGGTTTGGCGCCACGTCCATATATTCTACATCAGCTTTATCTAAAATCGGGAAGTCGCCGCTTTCACGTGAGCGAACTTTATCTTCATCTAAATTGCCTTTATCATCCAATGCAATATTTACCTGTGCAATCTTGGCTGTATCCTCTTCTTCTGCACTCAGGTAAGTTAATTTTTTGAAATCAACTTTACCATTATCCACTTTACGGTAAGGCGTTTCAATAAAGCCCATATCATTTACTTTGGCATGAACGCACAAAGTGGAAATCAAACCAATGTTGGGACCTTCCGGTGTTTCAATGGTACAGAGACGACCGTAGTGAGAATAGTGTACGTCACGCACCTCAAAGCCTGCACGCTCACGGCTCAAACCACCGGGACCAAGCGCTGAGATACGACGCTTATGTGTAATCTCACTTAATGGATTGGTTTGATCTAAGAACTGAGATAATTGTGATGTACCAAAGAAAGAATTGATCACTGAAGAAAGTGTTCTTGCATTGATCAAATCAACAGGGGTAAACACCTCGTTATCCCTTACGTTCATACGTTCACGAATAGTACGTGCCATACGGGCAAGACCCACACCAAACTGTGCATACAATTGCTCACCCACCGTACGTACTCGACGGTTGCTGAGATGATCAATATCATCAATATCAGCTTTGGCATTCGTAAGCCTTACTAAGTATTTAATGATAGCGATGATGTCATCTTTCGTCAGCACCTTCTTCTCTTTAGGGAAGTTTAAACCAAGCTTGCGGTTGATTTTATAGCGTCCCACTTCACCCAGGTCATAACGCTTATCACTAAAGAATAATTTATCAATAATACCACGTGCCGTTTCATTATCAGGAGCATCGGCGCCACGTAATTGACGGTAGATGTGCTGCACCGCTTCCAGCTCACTGTTAGAGGTATCTTTATTTAATGTGTTATAAATGATGGCAAAATCACCACTCACTTCTTCTTTCTGAATGAACACGCTCTTCACTTCCATTTCGCTGATCATTTCAATGGCTTCAGCATCCAGGATGGAATCACGCTCCAATACCACTTCATTCCGCTCAATGCTCACTACCTCACCGGTATCTTCATCCACAAAATCTTCCACCCAGCTGCGGAGTACACGGGCAGCAAGACGCTTACCTTCATGTTTGGCAAGGGCTTTCTTTTCAGCAGGCACTTCATCAGCCATACCAAAGAGTTCAAGGATATCTTTATCCGTTTCAAATCCAATAGAACGGAGTAATGTAGTTACAGGGAATTTTTTCTTACGGTCGATATATGCATACATCACATTGTTGATATCAGTAGCAAACTCCATCCATGCACCTTTGAACGGAATTACTCTTGCAGAATAAATCTTGGTTCCGTTGGGGTGAATTGATTGACCAAAGAATACACCCGGTGAGCGGTGAAGCTGAGATACCACCACACGTTCAGCACCGTTGATAACGAATGTACCACGGGGAGTCATATAAGGAATATTTCCGAGAAACACATCCTGAACAATGGTTTGGAAATCCACATGTTCCTCATCATTACAGCTCAAACGGAGTTTGGCTTTGAGGGGAACAGCGTAAGTAAATCCACGCTCCATACACTCATCAATGGTGTAACGGGGCGGATCAATAAAATAATCAAGAAACTCCAGAACAAAGATGTTACGGGTATCAGTGATCGGGAAGTTTTCCTTAAACACTTTAAAGAGACCCTCGTTGTTACGCTTGTCTGGTGTTGTTTCTAACTGGAAAAAGTCTTTAAACGACTGAATCTGGATACCAAGGAGGTCAGGTATTTCTGCAAGATTCTTTACTTTTCCAAAATTAATTCTCTTGTTTGCTGCAACTCTTGATGAAGACATACGTTTTGAACCGGTTTTTATGTTTGTGCACACGAATAGCTCACCGCCTTTGCGAAAAGACGATTAAATTGATTTTCAGTTATTTATGACTGTAATTGGGCGCCAACTTGCTATTCAGCCTAAATTTAGGGGGGCAAAGATAGGGAGATTGGTTGTTGGAACAAAATTTGTTGGGCCGGAGTTTTGAACAAAAGCCTGGGTAAAAAGGATAATACTTGGAAATACAACTTATCCTGTGTTCCTGTCCTGGCACCCCACCCGCTCTTTAAAACTTCTAAACTTTGAAGTTGTATGCAAATAATCTCTGACTGTTTTCCTGTAAAGTAATAGTTAAGACATAGTAGAACAGACGACCAACAACAGCTAAAACATCCATCCATTCCAAATCATTACATTTATAAGAAAAAAATATGGCAAATAGCAATAGTGCACAAAGCGCCCCATGGCCAATACCAAAATTCAGATTTGAAGCGGACTTTGGACCTGATCTTAAAGGCATCCTATTTCAGGAAGTTTCGGGATTGGATACTGAGACCCAGATAATCGAGTACCGGAAAGCCAACAGCCCCATTTTTTCTGCAGTAAAAATGCCCGGCCTTGCAAAATATGGTAATGTAACAATGAAAAAAGGGGTATTTGTAAATGATAATTCGTTTTTGAACTGGCACAATGAGATAAAAATGAACACGATAAAAAAAAGAACAGTGCTCATTTCATTACTCGATGAATCTGGTTCAGTAACCATGCAATGGCAATTGAATAATGCATGGCCAACAAAAATAACCGGTACCGATCTTAAATCAGATGGGAGTGAAATAGCAGTTGAAACAATTGAAATTGCTCATGAAGGGCTAACTATAACCAATGGAAAATGATCATTCACCCAGTCTCCTTTTACTTATAACTGAGCCGGCAATCATTCAACTTTATCTTTCAGGATACGCTATTTCAAAATAAATCACTTACTCATCTTGTTAGCAGCTACAAACTACTGACAGCTTTCAGTTGTTTAACTCTACTCAGCTATTAACACAAACAACTTTGTTTATTTGGAAGACTCAGGATAGCTGGGGCTGTGTCCATTGCTCTTCTTTTGTGCTTTATTGATATGTTATGCAACATACCAACTAAGGCGGAAAAGAAACAGATACATTTTGTATCTTTATCTTCAAAGAAATTTTATGGACGAAATTACCATACAGGTTAAGAACAAAAAGAAACTCCCCTTTTTAAAAGAGCTGTTAGCTCAAATGGACTTTGTGGAAGTTGTTGCTGAAAAAAAAGAAGCAAGGAAGAAAGAAATTCTTGCTGACCTGAAAGAGTCTGTTGATTTTGTAAATGCATATAAAAAAGGAAAAACAAAAACGAAATCTTTAAAGCAACTGCTGCATGAGCTTTGAGATTATTCCCACCCCGCCGTTTGAAAAGGAGTTAAAACATCTCGCCAAAAAATATCCTTCCGTTAAAAAAGATATTGCAGCATTAGCAGCAGAACTAACCCTTAATCCAAAGCTGGGTACACCGCTTGGTTATGATTGTTTCAAAATCAGAATGGCGCTTTCATCAAAAGGGCGTGGCAAATCTGGAGGCGCAAGAGTAATTACGCATGTTAAGATTACCGCCACTACTATCTTCTTGTTATCTATCTACGACAAGTCAGAAACTGATGCTATTACAGATGCAGAAATTATAAGCAGGTTTAAGAGGTTGAAGTAAAATTGCTTTTTCCACCTCACCCTCTTCTGAGCTTCGCTCGTAACCTTCGTTCCTCGGTTACTCCTCACGGCAGAGGGACAGCACTTCTGCACTCAACCAAACACTTTTTTCTTACACATCAGCAATCAACAAATCCGTGCATCATTCGTACTATAAAACAAATAGCAAACTCTTAAAAAAGTTAGGGCTGTGTATGGATGGTCCCGCTTTGAGGCGGGATCGGGATGAGGTGATGTAAAAGCTGCGGTGCATGTGTTATTGGTCGGGAGACACAACAACGGCGGGCAGTGTGCATTACTGCGCTTTTGCTCTTTATTCATCTGTTGTGCAACTTA
>JAIEQM010000061.1 GCA_019747705.1 Chitinophagaceae bacterium
AAACTTTTTCCTTTTTTTATTTTAAGAATCAATTACCAATCACCAACTTCAATTCATTTATTTTTGCACGGGCTTGAAAGCCCGTTTTTATTAAAACAACAACGGGCAGTACAGCAGCAATCCCCGTAACAGCATGATTCGTTCACTTATTATCATATTTATTCTTTGCATCAGTACAGCGTTAATGGCCCAGCGGCCGGGAGGTTTGGGTAACCGTAACCTATTGCAAAATATGCCCGGCGGTTTTTCAAGAGGCGGGGGCGGCGGAAACTCAGGCCCGTTTAAAGATTCATTACTGCACCGCACCGGTTTGGAAGATTCTGCCACTATTGCTTACCGCTATTTGGATACATCCCGTTTTTATTTTCTTGATTCCAGCGTCAATGATTTCAGCCGCAAATGGCATATTCCATGGTATCATATTTTTCTTGGCAACACAGGCAGTGCATCACGTTCCTTATTGTTTTCACCCAATATGAAACCGGGATGGGATGCGGGTATGCATGCGTATGATGCTTATATACAACGTGTGGAAGAAACAAAATTTTATAATACTACAAGACCCTACACCCAACTCAATTATATACTTGGCCCCAAGCAGGAGCAAACTGTAACCATGTTTCACACACAGAATATCCGTTACAACTGGAATTTTTCGTTCAGGTATAATCTTATTAATTCGCCGGGTTTATTCCGCAACCAGCGCAATAATCATAATAATTATTTACTCAATAGCTGGTATATCGCCCCCAAAAGACGATACACGGCTTTCTTTGTCTTATCTGCTAACAGTATTGGCGCCACTGAAAATGGCGGTATTGTAAGCAATCGTTTTTTAGACAGCCTTCCTGCTTTTGGTAACCGGTTTAATATCCCTGCCAATCTTGGCGGCACTGCTTTTGAAGGACAAACTTTTTTAAGCAATACCATTAACACAGGTAATAAATACAAAATTACCAACTGGCTCATCCGGCAGTACTATGATTTTGGAAAAAAGGATTCAGTGGTAACAGACAGTAACGTTGTGTATTTATTTTATCCACGTTTTCGTTTTCAGCATACACTTCAATTCAATAAATACAGTTATGAATTTGCTGATGTGCGTGTGGATGCAGCAGGGTATAAAAAGTTGTATGGGATTACGGATTTGCCTGCAAGCTTTGGTATTAAAGATTTCTGGCGCATGCTGGATAATGAAATGGCACTTTATTCTTTTCCTGATATTAAAAACCAGCAGCAGTTTTTAAAAGCTGCGGTGGGTTTTCAAAACATCAGCGGCGATTTTGGAGTGAGAACACAATCTTACAACACACTTTATGTAAAAGGAGAATACCGCAACAAAACGAAAAATAAAAAATGGGATATGGAACTGGCAGGAACTTTTTTTACTGCCGGTACCTATGCAGGGGATTACAATGCCCTGGCATTATTAAAACGGGAGATTGGCAGCAAACTGGGCGCACTCACCCTTAGCTTTATGAATGTAAACCGCACACCATCTTTTGTGCATGATGATTTAAGTAATTTTAAAAAATTCAATATTGGCAACACCAGCTTTAAAAAAGAAAATACCATTGTTTTATCAGCACTGTATGAATTACCCAAACAAAAATTAACAGTGGGCGCCAAATATTATTTGGCCGGTAATTATATCTTTTTTAAAAACTATACACAGGCAGCGCAGGAGGCAACATTGTTTAATGTACTCATGCTGCAGGCAACAAAACAATTTAAACTCACCAAACGTTGGAATTTGTACAGCGAGATATTTGTACAGCAGGCAACACCTAATTCACCTGTAAATCTTCCTTTGTTGCTTACGAGAAACCGGTTTGCTTATGAAGGCAGGTTTTTTAAAAACCTGAACCTGAGCACGGGTATTGAAATACGTTATTATACACCCATTAAAATGGATGGCTATTCTCCCATACTGGGACAGTTCTTTTTGCAAAATGATACTACTATCCGCAACAGGCCCGATGTAACGGCGTATCTCCATTTCCGCATCCGCAGTATGTACATATTTGTACGTGCAGAAAACCTGAATGCCATACAGGCAAACCCGTTTGGTTTTTACAGTAACAATATGGCCACACCTGTCCAGCCCATACCCGGCATGCTCATCAGGTTTGGGTTAAACTGGGGTTTTGTGAATTAATTAAGGCTGTTCCAATTAAAATCAGCGCCGGGGGGTTGTGTCTTAAAACCGGAAGCTTTACCTTTGCTTTTGATGATGAAGAAATTAATCATAACCATTACAGCAGTGTTTTACCTGGCCATTACCAGTGGTGCGGCCATGAATATTCATTACTTTATAGATAAAATTTCTTCTGTAAGTTTTGGAAATGAAACAGATCACAGCGATGGTACCTGCAATAAATGCGGCATGGATAAAACAGAAAACCATTGCTGTAAAGAGGCGTTTCAGTTTGTGAAGCTTACAGATTCACATCAGTCTTCAGGGTTCTCCGATAATGTGTTGTTGGCGAGTACAGAACTCCCGGTAATGGATGTTTCACTTACTGCTTCTTTACAGGGCCAAACTATTGAGCCTTTTATTTCTTACTCCTCCCCGCCACCACTTTACTTTAATGAAGTGTATAAAGTGGTTAATGGTTTCCGTATTTAATCAGTATTAAGTTTGTTTTCCTCAGGTGATGGGATTTCATGCGGGGAATGTTTATATAAACAAACTTTAAAATACTATAAATGCTGTGTGCAGAGGCCGTTATGTGCGGTTTGTATTTGTTTATCCGGTAATAAATACACATAGTATCATCACATTACAAATAATCAGTTCAATTTTTAAAAACATAAATAATGAAAACGATTCAATTAATTGCTGCATTCCTGTTTTTAGCGGCAGGAATTAATGCACAAACAAAATCAACCGTTGCGGTTAAAACATCCACCTTTAAAGTATGGGGCAACTGCGGCATGTGTAAAAAAAATATTGAAGGTGCTGCAAAAACCAGCGGAGCCAGTTTTGCCAACTGGAATGTAAATACCAAAATGCTCACCGTAAAGTATGCTGCTTCTAAAACCAGTGTTGATAAAATTCAAAAAGGTATTGCCAATGCCGGTTATGATAATATAACTTATGCCGGTAATGATGAAGCTTATAACAATCTGGATAAATGCTGCCAGTATGATCGCAAATCAGCGGTTTCAACAAAAGGGGAGAAAGGTGAAAAAGGAGATAAAGGATCAAAGGATGCCTGCTGTATGAAAGATGGTAAATGTACAGGCGATAAAGAATGCTGCAAAAAAATGGAAGGTAAAGCTGATTGCTGTGCGGCAGGCGCCTGCGGTAAAGAAGGTGGTTGCTGTGCTGCCATGAAATGTGAAAAAGGTGAAGGCTGCTGTAAAAAAGATGGGGTGGCAAAATCAGATTGCTGCAAAGGTGAAGAAGGTAAATGCAGTCATCATTAATTTAAAATAATTTATGCGGCGGCTCAATGTCATAAAGTTAAGCGTCATCTCGAACATAGCGAGAGATCTCATAAGTTTTGTACTGTATGAATTTTATGAGATGTCTTCCCGTAAAAACGGAACAAGCTGTTCCTCGGCATGACGAAGCGCTTAACTTTATGACATTGTACGTGGCTTTGCCGCCGCATAAATCACTTATCATCATTCAAACAGTTAGTCAAATGAAAAATATAGTCCTTGCTTTATTGCTGTTGTTCACTATCAGTACCCATGCTCAATTTAAAAGCGCAAGGTTGCAGGCATTGGGCTTAACTTGTGCCATGTGCAGCAATGCTATTACCAAAGCATTAAAAACAATTCCGTTTGTGGAAACCGTGGAGGTGGATTTGCAAAACACCAGTTACAATTTAAAATTTAAAGAAGGTGCTGAGGTGAATTTTGATGCCATCCGCAAAAAAGTGGAAGGCGCCGGTTTTACAGTAGGCATGCTTTCAGTTGTTGCTGAGTTTAAAGATGCAAAAGTAAAAAACGATGCGTTGCTGATGTTTGGCGGACAGGTGTTTCATTTTGTAAACGTAAAGGAGCAGGTACTCAATGGCGAACAGCAATTCCGCATCATCAATAAATATTTTGTTCCGCTGAAGGAAGCAAAGAAATTTCAATCGCTGAGCAAAAGCGAAATTCTTAAAACTGAAAAAGCAGGTGCTGAAGGGAAAGCACTGGGTGTGGACGCCGCCGCAAGAGTGTTTAATGTAACGATTTAAATTATAGGTATATACGTTTAAGTCGCCCATTTTTATTTTCGGCAAAAAATTGGCTCGATAAAACAGCGATTTGTGATTTCCATCGTCTGATAGTAAATACATCAACAATGAGCTTTAAAATTATAAATAACGGCATCTTAAAAACATCACGTGTGATTTTTTTTTTGGAATACCTAAGCGTATATACCTATTAAATTATTTAAGGCTTAGTTTAAGCATACCTTTATGATGATGCTTCGTTTACAATCAATATTCATCTGTTTGGTTTTAATGAAAACTGCCTGTGCGCAGGAGTTGTATGTATTTACCAATCCGGCATCCAATATCCCGGCCAAAGCAATGGTGGCAAAGCTTTCTTCCAAAACCATGGAAAGCTATCATAACCTGCGCAGGGAGTTTCGTATTTCTCCTGAAGCACAGGTTGGCATTACAAAAAATTTCATGATGGCCGGAGGCTTGAGTTTCAGCAATATGTTTTTCCAGGACGGGATTGCTTATGAAAGCGTAAAGCTTTATGCAAGTATCGTTTTTACAGTAATGATGAACTGCATAAACATTTCCGGGCTGCTGTTTTTGCACAGGGTTCCTGGAGCAAAAACCCATTGGTGTATCCTGAGTTTAACTTAGATGGCGATAACAGTGCCCTGCAGGTAGGAGCAGTTGCCACACAACTCATCAATAAATTTGCAGTACCAGCCGGAATATCTCATGTAAACCAGTTGGAACGGAATAACAAAGTAAATTTTCTCCGTGGTTTTTCAAACAATGCCATTCAGTATAATTTATCAATGGGCTATTTATTGTTTCCTAAAAATTATCAAAGCATTAAGCAAACCAATCTCAATTTGTATTGTGAGTTCTTAGGTCAGAAAAATACAGACCTGGATGCAGATTTTCTTGATATTGCCCCGGCTGTTCAATAATTTTTAACAGAAAAGCAAGGCTCCACTTTGGCGGCCGTTTTGAGTTGCTGGGCAATGCACACCGCATGGCCGACCGTTCTTTGTTTTTAAGCCTGGAGTATTATTTTTTAAATGCATTAAAATGATGGTAGTGAAAAAAATAATGCTGTTTGTAGTTTCTCTGTTCAGGAAGAAAGATTGCTGCAGATAGCAGTCCCCGCTTGCAATTCAATACAATATAAAAAGGGTTTGGATATGATCTGAACCCTTTCTTTTATGCGTAGCTTTATCAGCGTAATGTTAAGCAATAAAACAATCAGCAAAACCATCTGGCTCATTTCACTCGTGAGTCTGTTTACTGATATGGCCAGTGAAATGCTGTATCCGGTAATGCCGGTTTATTTAAAAGCAGCAGGTTATTCCGTTGTGTTTATTGGTGTGCTTGAAGGTTTTGCCGAAGCTATTGCCGGTTTGGGTAAAAGTTATTTTGGAAGATGGAGTGATGCTGCCGGTAAACGTTTGCCGTTTGTACAATTGGGTTATTTACTCAGTTCCATTTCAAAACCCATGCTGGCGATAAGCACACAATGGTGGTTGATTTTTACTTCCCGTTTTATTGATCGTGCCGGCAAAGGTATGCGTACAGCTCCACGTGATGCAATGCTCAATGCAGAAACAACTGCGGCTAATAAAGCCACCGTTTTCGGTTTTCACAGAGCCATGGATACTTTTGGTGCAGTACTCGGCCCGTTGATTGCTTTGTTGTTTTTGCATTTTTATCCCGGCAATTATACAAGTTTGTTTCTGCTGGCTTTTGTTCCTGGTGTGCTGGCTGTTGGCACAACATTGCTGTTAAAAGAAAACAAAACTGCATCACCTAAAAAAGCAATTCCGCAATTTCATCAAACATTTACGTACTGGAAACAAGCACCCGCAGGCTATAAGAAACTGATTGCGGCTTTACTTTTATTTGCAGCCATCAACAGTTCAGATGTATTTCTTTTATTAAAAATGAAAGAAGCAGGCTTGGCAGATGTTTCAGTAATTGGAATTTATGTTTTCTGCAATCTTGTGTATGCAGTATGTGCCTATCCGCTGGGCAGGCTGGCAGATAAAACGGGGATGAAAACTATTTTTATTGCCGGGCTTTTACTTTATGCCGTTACCTATACAGGTTTTTCGTTTGCTCATACCATGCCTTTGTTTACATTGTTCATTGCTACTTATGGTTTGTATGCTGCTGCTACGGAAGGTGTGGCAAAAGCCTGGATCAGTTCCGTGGTTCCTGCTGCAGAAAATGCTTCTGCCATCGGGTTTTATACAGGGTTTCAAAGCATTGCGGCATTGCTTGCAAGCACTTTTGCCGGTTTTTTATGGGTGTATGGTTCCAACCAGCTTGTCTTTCTCCTGGCTGCTGTAGCTGCATTGCTGGTGGCAGTATGGCTGCTGGTTTCTTTTCAGAAAAAATAATTAATGCTCTGCTCAATTATTTTCTATATTTGTCTAAATAAAAATTTAGACAAGTCTAAAAAATATGAAAACATTGTTTCTGTGTTGTTTCATGATGATGTGCTTTTGTACCAATGCGCAGCAGCAGTTGTTGCGGGGCAGGGTGGTGAATGCATTATCTGATGAGCCGGTGGCTTTTGCTTCGGTACACGTAGGTAATGGAAAGTTACATGTAACGGCAGATGTAAAGGGGAAATTTGAAATGGTGTTGCCGGCCGACAGCGCCATTGAGCTTCATGTTTCAGCAACAGGCTATCAAACAAAAATTATTGCCGTTGCCGCCAATAAATCATTTGTTAAAATAAAGTTAACGCCTGCTGATAAAGAATTGCAGGAAATTGTAGTGAGCGGAACGTTGAGAAGTGTAACACGTGCTGCCAGCCCCATTGCTGTTGAAAGTTATCCGGCCCGTTTTTTTAAACGCACTGCCAATAATAATTTATTTGATGCTTTGAGTATGGTGAATGGTGTGCAACCTCAAATTACTTGTAATGTATGCAACACAGGCTCCATTCAAATAAATGGTTTGGAAGGCCCATACACAATGGTGCTCATTGACGGGATGCCTGTTGTGAGTTCGCTTTCATCAGTATATGGATTTATGGGTATTCCCAATTCAATCATTAAGCGGGTGGAAGTGGTGAAAGGCCCGGCTTCTGCACTATATGGCAATGAAGCTGTGGCGGGTTTAATCAATATCATTACAAAAGACCCGGCTGCAAAAAATCAATTGGGAGTTGCCAATACCACTTCAACTTATGGTGAAGTGAATACAGATATTACTGCAAACCTCACGTTTAAAAAAGCAAGTACCCTACTTGGTATCAATCATTTTACTTTCAATCAAAAATGGGATGTGAATAAAGATAACTTTACGGATGTAACGCTTCAAAACCGCATTTCTGTTTTTAATAAATGGAGTTTTAAACGAAAGGAAAATTTACCTGCTTCACTTGCATGGCGTTATGTGTATGAAGACAGATGGGGTGGTGAGTTGCAATGGAACAAAACATTCAGAGGAGGTGATAAAGTGTATGGCGAAAGTATTTACACCAACCGGCTGGAAGTATTGGGCAATTATGGTTTAAAAATCAGCAATCAAAAAATACTTGCTGAGTATTCTTACAACTATCATCACCAGGATTCTTATTATGGCAATACGTTTTACCTGGGCAAACAGCATGTGGCATTTGCACAATTACGTTGGGATAAAGAAATTGGGCAGCATCATTTACTTATTGGAATTCCTTTCCGTTATAACTGGTATGATGATGAGTCTCCGGCCACACAAAATGCAAATGGAAACAACAAACCGGCTATCAATAAAAACATTGGGTTGTTGGTGCAGGATGAGTGGAAGCTCAGCAAAGATTTTACAGTGCTTGGTGGAATGCGGTATGAATACAATAACCTGCAGGGCAATATTGTGGCTCCAAGATTGAGTTTGAAATGGAATGCTGCGGAAAATCATACACTTCGTTTAACAGCGGGCAATGGATTTAGAGTGGTGAATTTATTTACTGAAGATCATGCTGCTTTAACCGGAGCCAGAACTGTTGTTATCAAAAATGAGCTGAAGCCTGAACGCAGCTGGAATGCCAACCTCAACTGGTCATCGCATTACCATTTGGCAAACGGTTTATTAAATGCAGATGTAAATGCGTTTTATACGCATTTTACCAACCGCATTATTGCAGATTATTTTACTGATCCCAACTTGATTATTTACGACAATCTCAAAGGTTTTGCTGTTTCAAAGGGTATTTCATCAACTATTGATTATAATCACAACAATGGATTACGCATCAACGCCGGTGCAACTTTTATGAATGTATATTTTGTAAATGAAAGTAAAGAAAAACAACAACAGTTATTTGCCCCCAACTTTACTGCCAATTACGGCATTGGTTATACCATCAAACCCTGGCGTTTAACGGTTGATTTTACAGGAAGAACACAGGGGCCGATGCGGTTGCCCATTCTGCCCAATGATTACCGGCCGGCGTATTCGCCAGCTTATTCGTTGCTCAACATCCAGGTTACTAAAAAAATAAAAGAACGTTTTGAACTGATGCTGGGTGTGCAAAACCTGCTCAACTTTTTACCAACAGATCCCATCATGCGGCCTTTTGATCCCTTTGATAAAAAGGTGAATGATGCAGTTAATAATCCAATGGGTTATACGTTTGATCCCTCATACAATTATGCGCCCATGATGGGAAGAAGAGGTGTGGTGGGAGTGCGTGTAAATATTGACTGAATATTTTTTTGATGATTACATTCTTTCAGGAACGCTGATACCCAGCAACTGCATGGCACCTGCAATTACATTGGCGGTAAACTCACAAATCAACAACCGGAGTTGTTTTTTTTCTTCACTCTCTGCATTCATCACTGAATGTTCTGTGTAAAAGGAGTTGTATGTTTTTGCCAAATGATAAACATAGTTGGCAATATGAGAAGGGTCGTGTTCTTTACATGCCTGGTCAAGAATGGTGGGATAGCTTTCAAGCGTAATCAATAATTCTTTTTCCAGTGGTAACAGCGGTGTTTCCTGCACCTCGTTCCTTTGTGCTTTCTCCTTTCTCAGAATGGATTTGATTCTTGCATGTGTGTATTGAATGAACGGTCCCGTGTGCCCATGAAAATCGATACTCTCTTCCGGATTGAAAATCATTTTCTTTTTGGGATCCACACGCAGCAAATAATATTTCAAAGCACCCAGGCTGAGTGTTTTGTAGAGCTCCTTCAATTCTTCAGCCGTAAAATCTTTTACCTTGCCCAGCTCTTCTGTTTTTTGCTGTGCCACGCTTTCCATTTCGTTTAATAAATCATCAGCATCCACCACTGTTCCTTCACGGCTTTTCATTTTGCCGGTAGGCAGTTCCACCATACCATAGCTCAGGTGATAAATACTGTCAGCATAAGGCAGCCCCAGCTTTTTGCAAATAAGCTGCAGCACTTTCATGTGATAGTTCTGTTCATCACCAATTACATAAATGCTTTCATCTATTTTGTATTCCTCATATTTCTGTTGCGCCAAACCGATATCCTGTGTCATGTAAACAGACGTGCCATCTTTCCGCTGTACAATTTTTTCATCCAGCCCATCAGCCGTTAAATCAATCCACACACTATTATCGTCTTTCTTTACAAATACATTTTTTTGCAAACCTTCTTCCACTGTTTTTTTGCCGAGCAGATAGGTATTGCTTTCATAATAGGCTTTATCAAAATCACTGCCGATACGTTTATAGGTTTCATCAAATCCTGCATAAACCCAACTGTTCATGGTTTTCCATAATTCCATTACATCGGGTTTACCGGCTTCCCAATCCAGCAGCATTTGCTGGGTGGCTTTCATAATGGGCGCTTCTTTTTCAGCCGTTGCTTTGTCCATTCCATTGCTTATGAGCTCTTCCACCTGTCTTTTGTATTCATCATTAAACTTCACATAATAATCTCCTACAAAATGATCGCCTTTGGTATTGGTGCTTTGTGGCGTGGCGCCATTGGCAAAGAGTTGCCATGCAATCATGCTCTTGCAAATATGAATGCCACGGTCATTCACAATACATGTTTTTACTATAGCATAACCATTGGCCTTATAAATTTCAGCAATGCTCCATCCCAAAAAATTATTTCTTAAATGGCCAAGGTGCAATGGTTTGTTGGTATTGGGGCTGGAGTATTCCACCATTACCTTTTTATGTTTTTGAGCACCGGTACCAAAGCAAACATCATTGTAATTCCGTGAAAGAACAGAAGTCCAGTAACCATCACTCACCACCAGGTTTAGAAAGCCTTTGATAATATTGTAAGAAGAAAAAAGTTCAGCATTATGCTCCAGCAAAAATTTCCCCAGCTCATTGCCCAGGGCATCAGGGCTTTTGCCCAGTGGTTTTAACAAAGAGAAAAGTACAATGGTATAATCACCTTCAAACTCAGGTTTGGTTTTATTGATCTGAAAATCTTTAGCAGTAAATGGTTTGCCTGATAATTGCTGCAATGCATTAATAGCTGCTTCTTGTATTTGTTGCTGCATACCCATAATTCAGTCTTAGCCTGCAAAAGTAAGGCATTGAATGAAAGAAGATTCTGTTTGTGGATGTGATGTCTTATACCATTTCGGCATTGAAAGCAGACTTTATTCCAGAGGCTGTCTCAAAAGTCTGAGACAGCCTCTTTTTACTCGGTAAGGTGATGGAGAAAGTTTTCGTTTATGCGATTCTCAAAGCCTTCATTTTACTTTTGAGACAGCCTCTTCTCTGCGTGAAATATTTTTGCACGCAGAGAAGCAGGGTTCGCAGAGGAATAAATGCTTTGCATTTGTATAAAATAAATGTCTAACTGGTATTATAAGCAGGGTTGAAGTAAAAAAGAACCCCGCTTAGAAAAGCAGGGTAACCCTTAAAACAACCAACATGAAAAAATCGGTGAATTATTTTTTTGATTCATTAGCATCAATGAGAAGTGGTGTTCTGCCATCAGTAATAATCACTTTGGCTCCCGGTGATTTTGATAATTCTTTAAACACTTCCAGGCTCTTCCATTTAATAAAGAATTCATTCAGCCCTTCTGAAATAATTTTTTGTGCATCACGCAAACCTTCAGCTTCAATTTTTTTGCGTTCAGCTTCCTGCCGCTCACGCTGCAATACAAATTCCATTTGCTGGGCCTGTTGTTCAGCTTCCATTTTTGATTGAATGGCTACTGTTAAACCCGCCGGCAACTGAATGCTTTTAAGCAGTACCGCTTCTACCACAAAACCACGTGGCTGCAGGAGCTTGGTCATGGTTTCTTTAATTTCCTGTTCAATTACTGCTCTTTGGCTGGTGTGCATTTCTTTGGCCATATACCTGGCCGTTACATCAGCAGCAGCCGAGCGGAATACGGAAAGAATTACTGTGTTTTCATAACCCAGTCCAATGTTTTGCAGGATAGAGGGAACCATGTTGGGTTCAATGTGATAGAGAATGGAAATCTGGCTGCGGATGGTTAAGCCTTCTTTGGAAGGAAGATCAAGTGTTACTTCCACATTTTCTGTTTGTACAGAAACTTTGAGAACTGTTGTAGTAAACGGATTGAAGCCAACAGGCCCCGGCTGATAAACTGTTTCTTCAAGCCTGCCCACTTTACGTTTTACACCAACCTCACCCTGGCGCACAACCGTACAGGAGGCAAATAATAATAAAGAAGCAACGAAAAGAAAAGAATGTTGAAATGGTTTCATAATAAAGAGTGTTGTTATACAGCATTAACAGCTCTTTAATTTGTTGGTTGAGATAATTACAGATGTTAGTTTATTTTTAACAAATTTGTTTTAAGCCAAGTTTTTTTGTTGAAAAAAATGGCCTCTTTATCAGGGAAAGCTGTAATAACGAAAGCCCCAAAAAGGGGCTTTGCAAGTAAACTATTTTGAAAACCATTATCCACCTATTCTAAACCCTTCACGGCCGTTACCGCCACGCATCATTTCACTTTGAGGCTTAATATCATATCCACCTGGAATGATAAATGTTTTGTCGTCAATTTTTGCATTGAGGTCAACCTTGCTCACTAAGTAGTGCATTTTCATTCCGTTTTGGCGAACCACTTCCATTTCCATGGGAAAACCTTTGAGTTTGTTAAGCCCCGGAACTTCACTTCTCATAATGGTTGATATCCTGAACTCTTCTCCCATTCTAAAATCGGGAGTGTACCAAACTTCCTGCTGTTTTTCTTCACCTTTAGAGTTTTTATACCGAATGATGGCTTTATAGCAGGTTGTGCCGGCAATTTTTTTACTGTCGCTCAGGTATTCAATAAAAGTTTCAGGCTTAAAACTCTGTATCCTTTTTTGGTTGGTATCTGCGGCCTGCATTTTTTTTATTTCTTCTTCATTTGAAAAGAAACCCATTTTACGGCCCATCATTTCCATAAGGGTGGTGGTGGTTTTGTTTTCAACAGTATAAAAGGTGTAACTTTTACCCATACCCATATCAGTTTCCATTTTCATATTTCCGTTTTTGAGAAACATTTTTGATTTTACTTCGCCATCTCCAATCCGCATTACCTGTGCGCCTTCGGGTGCAGGAGGTAAATCACTTTCAGGAAAGGTAATGTGCATCGTCATTTCAATAATGGCCTCATTTACTGTTTGCTGGGCAAATGTTGAACTGCAGAACAGTAATGCAATGAAAATTGTGCTTATAAATTTCATGTGTTTATTTTTTATTTTAAATTATTGCCACTACTTGTCCCGCTTCTGCGGGATAGTATGCCCATAATCATTTCCTTTTGGTATGCTTTGTTTATAGGCATTTCATAATAAATAATTGAGCTGCTAAAATACGATTGTGTTCGTAACCAAACCAAGCCACTCATCCTAAACTCAGCTTCTTAACCCAATTTTTGCATTTGGGGGAACATGCAAAAAGAAAAGGGTTGATAGAAATCAACCCCGTAACCTAAACCAACTGTATATGTATGAGAAAATTATTGCTTGTTGAACAGTTCATCTATCCTGCTGTCTGCTTCTTGCACGCTTACAGTGCTTACCACGTTCTTTGTTGTTTTGTCCATCAGTTCGTCCATCAGCCTGTCTGCTTCATTGGCATCAGCCGGACGGATCGTTTTCATATTGTTCACTGTGAACATTACATCCATGGAAGCATCAGCATCATTAGCCTGAGTGCTGAGAGTGTTGCGGAAAGCAACAGCTTTTGCGTTACGCTCCATTTCATCATTGGCCATTACATCTATTGAAGCATCTGCACCTGCCATTTCAGATTGGAGACTGTTAAAGAAAGCTACATTCACCACATTGCGCAAAAACAGGTCGGTAAGTTGCTCATCAGCTTCTGAAGCCTGGCAGGCAACTGTTTTTCCAAACGCAACAGCTAAAGCGGTATTTCTTTTTTCGGCTGTTCTGAAATTGGCATCCATCTTCAAATCGGCATTATGGATGCTTACTTCGCTCACAGGAGCAATGGCATTCCTGTTATTACCATTACTGGTAAGGGTGGTTTTTGCTGCTGTATCTGAAATGCGGTTAGTATCATTAGTAGTAAAGCTCATACCCACCATTGCCACTGAAGCAAGCACAAAACCTGCAAACAAACTGCGGAGTATATTCTTTTTGGTCCTTTTGAGTGATCCGTTTGTTTCGGAATTCACTTTTAATGTTGTTGTCATCGTTTGATGTTTTAGTTTTTTTATGTTGTCCCTTTCGGTTTTCTTCCCATTGACATAACAAAGATACTATCAAGAGCAGGTACTGTGCAATACATAATACCTTGTTTGGCTCTATATCTTGATGAGTGGTAAACATCTGGTTTAACCGGCATCAAGGCTTTGTCTTGGTTTCGAATCGTTTGTTTGTTGAGGTACCTTTTCTAAAAAAAAATCAGTTTATCAGGGATATTCTATCGAAGTAAACTGTCAAAGGCGGTGTTTCTGTATTAACCGGAGCTTTGGTACCTTTTTTTTGACACTGCAAAGTTACGGCAGGAACTGTTACCAAAAAACTAATTTTCAATAAATTTTGAAAATTGTATAGTTTCTGACAATTCAGCCTGCGAAGTATTTTGTTTTATTCATCAAAGAACTTACATTAATCAGACGCAGTATGTGCAATTATGTTACATCTGCAAAACAAAAGTACTGCGGTTTTATTGCTGAGAGGAAGTAAAAGAGGATGGATGGACTCAATAAAATGTTAACTGAATTCACACCTCTATAAATTGCATAAAAGGGTCGGTGAATGGTGGTTTTATGGAGATGAAGTGAGATGCCTCTAAGTGGCAACTGTGATGAATGGTTTTGAATTATATGTTTTGTGCAGCCAGCCTTAATTTTT
This sequence comes from Chitinophagaceae bacterium, assembly GCA_019747705.1. GTDB lineage: Bacteria > Bacteroidota > Bacteroidia > Chitinophagales > Chitinophagaceae > Lacibacter. The sequence continues at coordinate 14,448 of JAIEQM010000061.1, forward strand.
TAGCGAGCCAGCTTTTATTCAACGGCAGCATCCAGTTGTTTTCCAGTTCATTCTTTGTTTGCACGGTGTTATTAAAATAAATTGTTTCAGGATTTATGAAACGGTTATCAAGCGCATATTGAACCTGGTTTAAAGGCAGAAGCTGAACTTTGTCTTTTATAATAAAGGGAAGATTTTGCCTGTCAAACATACTTACTTTATATAATTGCTCAATTTCTTTGATCAGCCTCATGCTGCTGTCAGCGCTGCATCCGCTTACGCCGGTAGCGTTTTCATCAGCCATCAGAATAATAAACTGGCCAAAAAACAAAGTGCCAAACCCCTTAACGGGTGTACCATGGCTTTTCCACCCTCCAGCAAAATGGTTGATTAGGTCTTCAATTTGCAAAGCTTCGCCCATTGAAAACAGGCGGCTGCTCTGGTAAATCCAAACACGGGAGTCAGAAGCAAAATCCTGAGGGAGTAAATGTTTGTAAGAGAGATTCATGGGGCAAAGATACAAAAGCTTTATTGGGGGAGCGATGGGTTTGCCATATAATATCATTTGGACATTTAAATCAGACTTTATTTTAAATGAAATTACCATTTACTCTGCGTTCTCCTTCCCTCTGGGTGAGATTTTTTTGCACGCTGAGAAGCAGAGTTCGCAGAGGAAAAATGCTTCGCATTAGCATAAATTTAAAGTTTAAGTAGTATAAACCTGCCGGTAAATAAAAAAACCTGCACACCAGGGCGCAGGTTTTTTGAACGTATAAAGCCCGTACTGGTTTTAAGCCGCAGCCTGCCAACTGCTTAAGAAGGCTGTTCGTTTTCTTCTTGATACTTCAATGCACTCACCGTTGCGGAGGTAAATTTGCCCGCCCTTTTTTTTACTGTACTGCTGTATATAGCTGCGGTTTACAAGATGAGTGCGGTGTGGTCGCAACAGGATGGCGGTGGCCTGGTTTTCCTCAAACCAACGCAGCACTTTGGCCACCACAAGGGTTTTACCATTTGCAAAATACAGTTTGCTGTAATTGCTGATGGCTTCAATACGTACAATTTCATGTACATAAATATGTTCAATGCCTTTGCTGGTGTGCAGCATCAGGGCTGCAGGCAAAACGGGTGATGAATGTGTTATAGTCATAAAAAAGTTTTATCAGTAACCTGATTGTTTACAGGCGCTGCCATTCCAGCCCCCAAATGGATATTGTAAAAACACTTGTGCCTCCAGGGGCAATGTCATTAAGTTAAGTGTTTCGTCATGTCGGGGAACAGCTTGTCCCGTTTTTACGGGAAGACATCTCATAAAATTCAAGCTGTACGAAATTTATGAGACCTCTCCCTACGGTCGAGGTGACGCTTAACTTAACGACATTGCTCCAGGGGTCTGTGTTTTGTAATATGGATACAAGCTGTTTGATGTGTTTATTTTTTAAGAATAAGTTTTTTAAGTTCATCTATTTGTTTTTGAAGCCCGTCCATCATTTGTTGTTGTGCTTCTATTTTTTGCTGCTGCTCTTTAACCGCTTCTGTAAGCAGTGGAATTACCTGTATGTAGTTTACTGATTTATATCCCTTACTGTCAGTACTTACCAATTGGGGCAGCACGGTTTCTATTTCCTGTGCAATAAAACCCATTTGGGCGGTGCTGTCGAAGTTCATGTTGGGGTAGGCTGCCTGGTTCCAGTAATAGGTTTTGCCTTTGAGTTGCATAATCGTAGAAAGGGCTGAAGCAATTGGCAGGATGTTTTGTTTGTACCGGGCATCGCTGGTGTTAGTGTAGGTGGTAGCCCCTACAGAGCCTGCTACCTCCAGGCGGTATTGAGGTGTATTAGTGCCAATGCCCACATTACCATTAGTGGTAATCATGAGCCTGTCAACAGCGGCGGTTCTGAGGCGGAAACTGCCGGCATTATTGGTGCCTGCAAAGCCCCCGGCAGCATCCATTCCAAGGTCGGCATTGTTGGTGCCGTTACCAACGAATATGGTGGCAAAACCGCCATTGCTGCTGAACCTTGAAACAATACTGTTGGGCAGGTTGGAGTTAACATCCAGTTTATACTGCGGGCTGGTAACCCCAATGCCCACATTTACATCACTGATAGCATTATTTACTCCGTTTTTGGAGCCAAGCACCATGCAATTGCTACAGTCAACCCTGGCATTGGCGCCAATAGCAGCAGCGTTAAAGAGTGCGCCGGTCTGTACATCGGCTGCTGCACCTAATGCGGTATTATTATCTCCGGTGGTATTACTAAATAAAGCCTGATAACCATTGGCTGAGTTGAAATTTCCGGTGGTGTTTCCAAATAAAGCCAGATAACCATTGGCCGTATTGAAATTTCCGGTGGTATTTGACCTTAAAGCATTAGCGCCATTGGCCGTATTGAAATTTCCGGTGGTATTTGACCTTAAAGCATTAGCACCATTGGCCGTATTTAAAACTCCGTTTGTATTTGAATATAAAGACTGGAAACCATTTGCCGTGTTGTAAGATCCGCCGATATTAGCATATAAAGACTGGAAACCATTTGCCGTGTTGTAAGATCCGCCGATATTAGTATATAAAGCCTGGTAACCATTGGCCGTGTTGTTATTTCCTGTTGTATTTGAAAATAAAGCCTGCATTCCATTGGCAGTATTTAAACTTCCGGTTGTATTAGCATATAAAGCCTGGCAGCCATTTGCCGTGTTTTGAATCCCTGTGGTATTAGAATAAAGCGCTTTTGAACCCATTGCATTGTTTTGAAAACCGGTGCTGTTGTTGTACAAAGCCGAATCACCCACCGCCACCAGGTTGCTGCTTGATGTATTGCTGTAAAGTGCACTTGCGCCCACTGCAACATTGCTGTAACCGGTGTTATTGGTATTCAAAGCGCTGGCGCCAATAGCAGTATTGGTAGAACCTGTGCTATTCAATTGCATTGCCAGAAATCCTGTTGCGGTATTCCCCTGTCCTGTTGTATTAGACGATAAAGAATTGCCTCCAAAAGCTGAATTGCCACCGCCGGTGGTATTCGCAGACAATGCAACATTGCCGCTGGCCGTATTAAAGTTACCTGTAGTGTTGTTGAACAATGCCGCATGCCCCAAAGCCGAATTACTAACACCTGAAACATTTGAATATAAAGCATTAACACCATTGGCTGTATTGAAACCTCCGGTTGTATTTGCCTGCAGGGTGGAGTCGCCCATGGCTACATTATTCGTACCGGTAGTGAGGCTGCGGCCTGCACCCCTTCCAATGGTATAGTTGCGGTTTACAGGGTCCCATTTTCCTGCAAACGAGTTGTTGAGTTTAAAAATTAAGGGTTGGTTATCTGCCGTGCCCAAATAATGAATGGCCGGGTTGGTGCCGCTGTTGCCGTTAATGCTCCAGCCTTCATTAGCCCGGGTCAGCTTTTGCCAGGCGCCATCAAAAAAGTAATAGCTACTGTCTGTAGTTACAAAAACCATCAGCCCTTTGGCCGGGGTGGCAATGGCATCTCTTTGGGCAGCCGTGAGGCGGGGTGGCAAAAAGCCACGGTTTCGCCCCGGGCTGTTTACCTCCAGTGCAGCGCTTGTATGGGGAGTGGGTGTACCAATGCCTACGTTTTGAGCTTGGGTTGTAATAGTTGTAACAAAGAGCAGGAAGAAGATAAAATGCTGTTTCATATTCATTTATTTTTTGAGGATGATTTTTTTGAGTTCGTCTATTTGTTTTTGGAGATCGTCTATCTTTTGATGTTGTGTATCTAATTTTTGTTGTTGTAGCTCCATCTTTTGTTGTTGCGCATCTATTTTTTGCTGCTGCTCTTTAACCGCTTCGGTAAGCAGGGGAATTACCTGTGTGTAGTTTACAGATTTGTAGCCCTTACTGTCAGTGCTTACCAAGTGGGGCAGCACGGTTTCTATTTCCTGTGCAATAAAACCCATTTGGGCTGTGCTGTCGAAGTTCATGTTGGGGTAGGCTGCCTGGTTCCAGTAATAGGTTTTGCCTTTGAGTTGCATAATCGTAGAAAGAGCCGAAGCAATAGGCAGGATGTTTTGTTTGTACCGGGCATCGCTGATGGTAAACCAATTTTCAGCAATAGAATTACCATACACCCGTAAAAAGTAGCCTGGATCGGGATTGCCATTGCCAATACTTACACAACCGTTGATCGCACTTTGTTTTAGGCTATAATTATTGTAGAGTAAGCCATAAAAACCAAAATTATAATCATCAGCCATGCCTACAAAGCCCATGGGGGAGTTGTAGTAGTTGTTGAACCAAATGCCTGCTCTAGTTGCGTAGGTGCCGCCGCTCCAAATTCTAATTGTGCCATCCACTTCGAGCTTGTTATATGGGTACGCTACACCTATTCCCACATTGCCATTGTTGGTATTCATATTTATTCCCCAGTCGTTTAAGCCACTTCCATACAATCCAATTGTATTATCATCTCTCATGCCTACAAAAGCAGGTGTTTGGGTATTGGCATTGTTATTAAGCACAATACCTGCAGAGGTTAAATTGGTGCCGCCGCTTTGAATGCGTATGCGGCCTGCCACATCCAGACGGTATTGAGGGGAATTGGTACCAATGCCCACATTTACATCACTGATAGCATTATTTACTCCGTTTTTGGAGCCAAGCACCATGCAATTGCTGCAGTCTACTCTGGCATTGGCACCAATAGCAGTAGCATTAAAGAGTGCACCTGTCTGTACATCGGCTGCTGCTCCTAATGCGGTGTTATTACTTCCAGTGGTATTAGTATATAAAGCCTGATTGCCATTAGCCGAGTTGAAATTTCCGGTGGTGTTGGCAGACAAAGCCTGATAACCATTGGCCATATTGTTACGTCCGGTTGTATTTGAAGATAAAGCAAAGCCACCATTTGCTGTATTGGAATTTCCGGTTGTATTAGAATATAAAGCATTAATTCCATTTGCTGTATTGTTAAACCCGATTGTATTTGACAGTAAAACCTGAGCGCCATTTGCCGTGTTTTGATACCCTGTAGTATTTGCATATAACGACTTGTAACCATTGGTCACATTGTTAAACCCTGTAGTATTTGAATACAAGGCTTGGAAACCATTTGCGTTATTGTTACTACCAGTAGTATTTGCCTGCAGGGCAGAGTCGCCCATGGCGATGTTAAACATACCTGTAGTAAGGTTGCTGCCTGCACCCCTTCCGATAGTATAGTTGCGGTTTACAGGGTCCCATTTTCCTGCAAACGAGTTGTTGAGTTTAAAAATTAAGGGTTGGTTATCCGCCGTGCCTAAATAATGAATGGCCGGGTTGGTGCCACTGTTGCCGTTAATGCTCCAGCCATCGGTGCCGCTGCTGAGTTTTTTCCATGCTCCATCAAAAAAATAATAACTGCTGTCAGTAGTTACAAATACCATCAAGCCTTTGGCCGGGGTGGCAATGACATCTCTTTGGGCAGCCGTGAGGCGGGGCGGCAAAAAACCAAGGTTGCCTGCAGGGCTGTTTACCTCAAGAGCAGCGCTGGCATGGGGAGTGGTGGTGCCAATGCCCACATTTTGAGCTTTTGCAAATACAATTGCGCTTAAAAGCAGCAGGAGCATAAGTAACTGTTTCATTTTGAATTGTTTTGTTTTGTTTGAATCTGCTTGTTTAATTGATTTACCTGTTGCTCTGCCTTCCATATCTGCCAGATGAGCAGCCCGGCTATGAATGCTACAGCAATGAGCAGCAGCAGGTAGTTCCTTTTTGTTTTGAAAGCAGCAGGCATGGTGCAAAGTAGTAGCAGTGCAGGGGCTGGAGCAAATAAATGGCGTTGCAAAGGGGTTGCAGCAGGTGTTGCAAAAGCGTTGCAACCCGTAAGAAGGCTTATTTCATTAGTAGAATGCTAACTTATAGCGACCTGATAAAATCGTCCAGGCCGTTTTCGGCGGTAAGGTGCAGGCGCTGGCGCAGGCGGGTTTTGTTGCTGCGGATGCTTACCGGGCTGATGCCCTGCATGGCAGCCATCTGTTTATTGTCGAGATTGAGTTTTATAAGGGCGGCAAGTCTTAGTTCGGCAGCGCTTATATCAGGGGATATGCTTTTTATTTTTTCAAAAAAACCGGGGTTTGCTTTTTCAAACAGGTTTTTAAACCGGTTCCAGTCTTCATCAGTGAGGATTGTTTGCCCTGTGAGTTCTTCTTCATTTTTTTGTTCCATTGCTTTTAGCTGGCGATTGAGCTGTTCCACCTGTTCGTTTTTTTGCAGCAGGGTTTGGGTAAACAGCTGCAACTGTTCTTTGGCAAACTGCGCCTCTGTTTCGGCAATTATTTTTTGCTGCTCCGCCAGTTTGTTGTGCAGGCGCAGGCGGCTGAGCAGCAACCACCCAACGAGCAAGGTAAGGGCAAGGGAGGCTAGTAAAAGATTTCTCCGTATGGTTTCCGTTTGCTTTTGCTGAAGGATGGTTTTATACTGCTGCATATTGTTATCAAAATCCAATCGGAGTTTCAGTTTCTGGTAATTGCTTTGAGTGATTTTTGTATTGAGTGAGTCGTTCAGCCGGTAATATTTACCGGTATAATCATAAGCCTCAGTAATATTGCCTGTTTCCTTTAAAATATATGCCTTTACCCGGTAATAGATAAGCCGTTCATGATTCCTTTTCAGTTGTAAGGCCTCTGTTTTTTTTAAATACTCAAGAGCTTGCCGGCGGTCGCCTTTTTTAAAAAGGTATTCGCATAAAAAAAGCATGGTCAGGCCTGCGTTTTCAGGTTCGTTGTATTTTAAACAACTGTCAATATCCCGGCGCCATAGCGGAACCGCCAGTTTCGGTTTGCCCATCTGGCTATATACATCTCCCATATTGCCGCTGGCAATGCCCACCCATACACCGATATTTTTTTGCGTGGCTGCTTGCACGGCTTGGCTAAAAAAATACAGGGCAGAGTCATATTTACCGGTTGCACGGTAAGCCAAACCTATATTGTTGTAAACGCCTATCAGGTTTTCTGTATTTATTTCATTTACCGGGTCTTTAAGTGCATCCCGGCAAAAGTCAATGGTTACAGCATAGTTTTGTGTGGTATAAAGCGTACTGCTCACCATTATTTTCAGGCCCGTTATTAGTTTATGCCGCATCTTGTTTTTTTCAGCCAGTTCAATGGCCTTTAGCAGGTAAAACAGGCTCTGTTCCGAATTGCCGGTAGTTAAAAAATACAAGCCTGTTGTATAACAGGCATCAAACAGCAGGGGTTCATTATCAACTGCAGCCGCATTTTGCAATGCAGCCAGTGCCCAGCCGTCTGCGGTTTTCCCCTGCCAGGGTAAATACAGGGAGCCGGCAATTCTTGCTTTGAGTAATTGCAACTGGATAGTGATAACAGCAGAAGCTGCGGGGCCGGCTTCTTTTTCCAGCAGACTGTCAGCACGGAAGATATAATTGCTGTCAGCTTTTGTCTGCCATTCGTTCCATATCATTTGGGTATTGGTAATGGAATCGTTAAGGGGTTGTTTTAGTTGAAGCAGCCAACGGTTGGCATCCTGTGTTGTTTGCCCGCAAACAGAGGAGGATACAAAAAACATTAAAATCAAATAGATTTTTTCAATGGTTTTCATGCGGAGGTCAAGATAATTCATTTATCAGTTTCTACCGCTTTTCGTGGAAACTTGTAATGTGATTCTTTCTTTATTTCTTATGATGCTTCCTGTAATTCCGCCATGCATCATAGCAGGCAAAACAAATTCCGATGACGGCAATAACAAGAAGATAAACTTTCCAGTCAGGGAAGAAAGCAACCGGCTTTGCATTGCTTATGTTATTAATAACCCAGCGGATGGCAAAAAAAACAGTGAGGATAATGCCGCAGAGCAGGGAAATAAAAAAAGCCACACCCGTATAATGCATTACTGCCGCTGATATACTGGCAAACTCAGTTGGTTTTTCTGTAGTGGCTTCTGCTTTTTTGCTGAACCATGTTTCACTGTCCAGCATGCCCAGCACCATGGCAAAAATAAAATAACGGACCATGCTTTGCTGTACAATACGGTTAAAGGAAAAATCTTTTTCCACCACATCTGCCAGCATGCGGATAATAAGAAATACAAAAAAGAACAACAGTGTGCGTTGCAGAAAATTTTTAATGACTATCCGCAATTTGGAATAACTAATTATTTTAGCTATTTTTGCCTAAATTAATTAGTTATGGA
>JAIEQM010000099.1 GCA_019747705.1 Chitinophagaceae bacterium
CAACGACGGCGGACGGAGTGCACGGCTCTTCTTTAGTACATAGTTGAACATTGTGCAACACCAACAGCGGCAAAAAAGGAGTAACTGGAAAGGCTGCAGTGCATGTGTCGTTGGTCAAAAGACACAACGACGGCGGACGGAGTGCACGGCTCTTCTTTAGTACATAGTTGAACATTGTGCAACACCAACAGCGGCAAAAAAATTAGGCTGAGTTTTTGAGCAAGCCCTACATAGTTGAATATTGTGCAACACCAACAGCGGCAAAAAAGCACAGCAAGTCCTGCTACCAAGGCACAAGGTCATAAGCAGAGACGTTGCCTGTGAATATTAATTGTATCTGCATATCATTTTTCAGCAAGTAACAATTACTGATTTCACCCGGCATGGAATAAAATTACTTGTTCCTGAACTGAACATAATATGCAAGAATTTTTTCAGGAGCCTCCATTTGAGGATAATGTCCACAGTCGGAAATTCCAATAACATCTGGATTAGGAATTAGCTCTTTATATCTCGCTACCATATGCACTCCCGAAACGGGATCATCTAATCCATCAAGTAGTCTTAGAGGACATTTTGCATTTTGTAATGCCGTGAGCCAACGGGTTCGATTTTGTCTTCTTTCAATAATATACCTGATCAACAAATGCGTTATTTCATGTCCCTTATTGTATTTGATTAAATTATAAAGGTTGCGCATTTCATCGTCTGAAGGTCTGGTTTGGTGATTAGGGAAAAGAATTGAAAAGGAATTGACAAATCGTTTATAAGAAGACATCTTAGCCACTAATGCCCCAAACCAACTAAGCAGCAATTTCTGCGTACGAGTTGCTCTGTGTGTTTCTGGGAATAAACCTCCGTTAAGAAGACAGCAAGAATGAATTTTATTCTCTTGTCTATCTAATTGCCTCGCTAAAAGCTCCTGCGCAACTGTATCTCCATAATCATGAGCAAGCAGATGATAATGGTCTATTTGTAAATTAAAAAGCAGTTGTTCAACCAGGTTGGCTTGGTCCTTTATCGAATAAATATAATTTTTTGGTTTATCCGAAAAACCAAATCCAATGAAGTCCAATGTTATAACCCGATATGTTTGAGTAAGAGTATCCCATAATTTATGCCAGTCCCAGGATGATGTAGGAAAACCATGGAGTAGAACAAGTGGCGTGCCACTCCCTTCAGATTGATAAAATATTTTATGACCGTTGTACGTAAATAATTTGCCTTTCTTATGCCATTGATCAATTGAATAAGTCATCATTGGTTGTATGGAGTGTATAAAATAAAAGTTGTTCTCTTGGGTATGGCGGTTATTCAGTCATTTGGCATTGCCCACAATGCCAAAACATTTGTGTTTGTGGCGGAATTTGAAAACCGTCAGTTGGGTACAAATGCTAATGTAAAATACAAAAGTTCATTGTTATTTCTATAGCTCTTTCTAAGCAAGTGAATCAATAATAAACTTTGAAGGCTATGTGTGCAAGGCCTGTGGCACTGGCCGTGTTAAGAAGACTGGAACAAAAAATATAAAAATTCTGTAGCTTAATTACGAGCACGGCAAGTCCTGCTACCTTGCGCAAGGCCGCAAGTAGAGACGTTGTCTATGAATATTTATTGGATCTGCATATCATTTTTCAGCAAGTAACAATTACTAATTTTACTCGGCAGGGAAGAAAAGTTTAATAAAGCTTAATAATAAATTGCTATGGCAGTAATAATTCGAATAATGAAACGTCTGTTAAGTTACGTGGTTGATTGCCCGGATGTAATTTACCCTTGATTTTAATGTAAGCACCAGAAGTCATATGTGCTTTGTCGGCTTCAATATATTGGGTAGAATTTAGTGAAGTTTTGGCTTTTATAATTTCATCTTCCTGATAAAGATTTAAGATTATATCTCCTGAACGCAAACCATCATCACCAATTTCGCCAGCAAGGTGTTCAACTGTTGCCATAAAAACATCTTCTTTCTTTTTTTCCTGTTCGGTGTTTCTCAATTCACGTCTTACATCATCAATTCTAGAAAAATAGTCTTTCTGAACCCTAACTTCTTTTGCAACAACAACGTTTGCTGGCAATGCTAATGAACCTGCAAAATTGAAATCAACCCATAAATCAAAATCTTCTTGCTGTTCTTGAAAGTTTGTAACTGCTTTACAAAGATTAGATGAAATATAAGGGTTTGAACCATCTTTAATTTCATCTACTAGCTGGGTTAATGTGTCTGCCTGAATTGCTGTTACCAACTGGTTTAACCCCTTGTTAATTACCAAAGTAGTTTGCCTTACGAAAGGCATGGTTTCGTCACTAAACAAATTCGCTTGAATATCCACAGCTTTTAATGGACTTGATACTTTCAAAATAAAACTTCCTTTCTCCGTATGCCTAAACCTTGATTTCTCAATTAGTTCTAATGCTTCTGAACGGTTCATTCTTGGATGATGTGCCTGTGGTTTTAAAACCGAACAAGCAGCAGAAACGAACAACTCTTTTGCGCCATTAATTGCAGAAACTGCATAAGAAAGAGGGATGAAACTGTCTTCGTTTCTTGTGTCAATTACTCTAAATCTTAAAGTATCGTCTTTCAATTCCTGTATTTCAGCAATAACATTGGCAATTGATTTGCCTTGCAGTTCGGCTATTTTTGAAATTGCTAATTGAATGGCTTCGGCATAATCTGGTGCTGTAGATTCAATTGGGAAATTGATTTGCCTTCTTGCGAAGGTTGGATTGTTTGCCACGAAAAGTTTATCCTTAATTGCTTCGGCTATAAAATTCCAGCCTAACAATTTTGAATAATCTCTCAAATCAGCCGCAGGAATTTTACCAAAAAGAATATGCCTTTCCTTTTCCTTTAGTTCTTCGAAATATTCTGATGAAATATAATAACTCATGGCTGCGTATAGGTTAAAATCTCATTTCGAGATAATCTTGTAAAAATGTCTGTTAAATTATTGGGGTCTAATATTTGAGCTTTGGGAAGATACACCGTTTCACCAGTTTTATTTGTAGACGCTCGAGATCCTCTTAAACTTGTCCAATAAGCACATTTCTTCATTATCAATTCATTTGGAGAAATGGTTAGCCATTCTGCCGCATTAGCTGGTAAAAACATTACAACCAAAATACGAGGCACAGAAACTGTATCTGCCTTTAAATCATCATAGCGCCTTGTTTCGCTTAAAAAGTAAGATAAATGACCATTTTGCTCTACTGGGACGGTTATTGTAGCCTTTAACTGAACATGAACAGTAACTTCTTCCAAATATCCACCGCCAAGGAAAGGACCCCAACCTGTTATGGAAGCATCTATTCCGTTGCCATCAAGCGACCTATTAGCAATGCTGCAAGATGCTCCTACTTTTGAAGTTACCGCATGTAAATAAGCATAGCTTAATTCACTTTCAATATCATTATTAGTTAATGGTCTCATAAACGTTTCAAAGCTATTATTTTTTTGCCTTTGGTTTTACGTTTTGGATGGGTTTATTTAAAGAATTGAATATTATAATGTTTCCTATTGCCGAATTTCTATTTCGCTATTTATCAAATTTTCTAGGCCAAAATGAATTGTCTTTGTTAATTCTTTTAAGTTTTTGTTGTATGATTCTTGTTACCGTTTCGTAAAATAGGCTTACTGCTTAAACTCTAATTTATGATATAATATGCAATAATTTTCAAATAGGCTCTTATTGTAATTAATCTACTCCTATCTTCCCACTCCACCCAGTCGCCTCCCATCTCAAAGCGTAGATGAGTCGGGAATAGTCCCATATGAGCCCATACCCCCCGTGCCTATCGCAAACATAGCAAAAGCTTAGCATAAGTATATTGAAAGCATGCAGAGAGTATCATTTGGTACAGGTATTGGGAACACAACGCCCTCATCACTCCTTCACTTTCTCTCGCACACCTTCGGTATTACTTGTAAACTTGGACGCATACACACATTGAATAGTGATAACATACGAACTGTAATTATCAGCCTGTGTAATGAACGTGGGGTATTCAAAAATATAAGTTCCTTTGGCAATCAGTTAAATAAAATTAGAACTGGCAGCCTTACCGCTCAAATGTAAACACCCCGTTTACAATTTTAAAACTAAAGAGCCTGGAGGTGTCAATTGATTTTTTATTCAGTTTGCCCGCCTTCCATTCTCCAAGCGAATTAAACACGGCTTCAATTTGCTGATCCAGTTCAGTGCTTTTGGTTTTGTTGTCCATTTTGCATTGAACAACCACACCTTTGCAGTTAATAATAATTCCAATCATTCCTTTATCAGTATAATCAGGTTTGTCTTTTAAGAAACTCACTTCTGCATTTAAACGTTTTAAAATTTCTTCATTGGTTACAGGGCAAACAGCTTCTTCCTGTCTTTTAAAGGTTGGAAACATTACGCAAACATTTTTAGAATCGCAAATGCCGGGTATGGGTTCTTTTACTTCCATCTTTGCAACAAACTGGGCATTTGATAGAATAAAGAAACATGAAATAAGTGCTGTTAAAAAAAATGGTTTCATTGTTTTAGTTTTTATCATGTGATTTAAGTTGTATTGAGTTTGTTACTCCTTCACCTTCACCCGCACGCCCTCACTATGACTTGTAAACTCCGGCGCATACATACATTGAATGGTGGTAACACCCGCACTGTAATTACCGGCATGTGTAATGAACATGGGGTATTCAAACACATAAGTTCCTTTGGGCAACCAGTTAAAGAAAAAGTTGGTGCTGGCATCTTTGGTGCTTTCATAATAACCCAAACCATCCTGCCATTTGTAAGTGCTGATAACGTTTACAGGTTCCATACAACTGGCACGCATATCCTTCATGTGTACATATTCCATGTTGCGGTCCACACGCAACTCAATTCTTACTTTTAATTTATCACCCACTTTTAATTCATCGCCTTCTTCCACAGGAGTAAGTACCGGGCCTTTATTGGTGTTACGCTCCACAAAATATTTTTTCTGAAGCTTCAAGGGCGTTTCGGCTGAAGTTATCTTATCTAAGTTTTCAAAGTATTGCCAGTAAGCAGCGCCCCAGCCCCCTAAGTCCCCCTTAAGGGGGACTTGATTCTTCTTCGAAAGAGTGACCTGTATATTGCCCATCTCCGGTTTTACCAATGAACCATCAATACTCCTTTTAAAATATCCTGTTCCTGCTTCTGTTACTTCCGTTGCTGATGAAAAGATTTGGCTGCCTGCTTTTACTTCCACAACTGTTTCCTGTGCAAGCAGGTTGGTGCCTTGTAACAATAATGCATAACATGCTTCAGCCGTAGCAACCGTTGTTTTCCAGTTTTGTGTTTGCTTTTGTTTGAGCAGCCATGTTTTTAAATCATTCACTGCGGTTTCATCTTTGGCCACTTCATGAAATACTTCAATCATCAACGCCTGTGCTTCCACCGGCGCCTGGTACCAGTAATAACCTCCATTGAATTCTTTCCAGTACATACCCATCTCTTCATTCATCAGCGCATTTTCTTTTAATGATTTTACAATGGCTGCTGCAGTTTTTACATCATTGTTTCTGTTCAATACCAGCGCCAGCATGGCCTGCATATACCTGCTTTGCTGCAACCAGTATGTTTTACCCTGACCCAGATAATAATTATACGCCACTTCTGTTCCCTTAGTTTGAATAATGTTTTTAAAGAAACTCCGCATGTACAAATACTGAATTTGAGAATAACTGATATTGTTATTGCTGCGTTTTACTTTGTATCTGATCAAATAATCATAATCTTCTTTCAGCTTTTTATCCAAATAAGGAATGGCTTTGGCCACGATATCGTTTAACATTTTTTCCTGCTGCGGCGGCCATGCACTGAGTTGTTTTAAATGACCAATGCCGGTTACAATATATTGGGTAATGTAACGGTCATCAGGCCCGCCTTTAAACCAAACGAATCCTCCATTGGAACTTTGCATCTGCTGCAATTGTTGCAATGCTTTGTTCATTTCTTTACTCATGCGGATCATATCAAACAACAAAGCAATATTCTTCTTTTGCTGTTCTTCATTCTTTGCTTGCAGCACCCAGGGTGTTTCTTCCAGCAACACTGCTTTTAATTCTTCATTTTTTTGCAGATTAGATAATAATGCAGCCGTGTCTTTTGTTTTCCATTGTTCAAACACAGCTTTAATCTTCGGCATTTTTGCAACAATATGTGTTGCCAGTGCATTGGCATAAAACCGGTTCCATGTTTGCTCTGCACATTCATAGGGATACTCCATCATATACGGCAATGCCTGCACCGCATACCAAACAGGATTGCTGGTAAACTCAATGGTGAATTTGTGATGCTGCAGCGTTTGTGAATTGTTGTTGATGAGTTTTGTAAATGAAAAATTCCTGGTGCCTTCTCCACGCATATTGAGCGGCAAACTTTCTGTTACCAGCATTCGGTTAGTGAGTACGGGCAATGTCATTTCTTCCCCGTCGCTTTTGTTATCAGCTTTTGCAATAATTCTGTAGGTAACTGCTTCATTAAAATTGTAAGGCACTTCGGTTCTGAATTTTACCACTGTGCTTTGTCCGGCTGCAACGGTAAAAAACTGGTTGGGACTCATGTTCTGAAACCACGCATCCACCGGCTGCATGGTTGTTGCATTAAAGAACTGCAGGTTGGAAGAACCTGAAATTTCTTTATCCGTTAAATTGGTGATCTTGGCAGTGAATTCAAAACGATCACCTTCTCTTAAGAAACGTGGCGCAAAAGGCTGCACCATTAATTCTTTTTGGGTAATAATTTCTTTTTGAGCAATGCCGGTTGCTACATCTTTGGTATGCGCCAGCAATTGTGTTTTCCATTTGGTGAGCGCTTCCGGCATAGTGAATTTTAAAATCACATTGCCATCTGCATCTGTTTGCAGTTGCGGAAAGAAGAAAGCGGTTTCAGAAAAGTTTTTGCGGATTTGGATGGGGTCGTTTTGTTGGGATTGCTCAGCAGTGTTTTTATTAAAATCCCCTGAAGTGAACTTTTCTCCATCAACTGCACCGGATAAATCTTTCTTTTTCCTGGTTCCATATCCTACAACAACAACTTCGTTAAGCGCTTCTTTTTGTATTGAAGCAGTAGCCATCGCCATTTGTGCATCTGCTAATCTACCTCGTGTTATTTTACTATGCGTTGGAGCTCCTTCAAAATAGCCAAATACGTTTGTAAGTAATAAGTCATATCTCTTATCAAATGAAGCAAAATCCCTTTCACTCCAATCCCTCTTCCACAAATCCACTTTTGCAAAACCACCGCCACTCCAGTTATTAGCAGTAAAATTGTTGGTAAATAAACCGGGCTTGCTCCATTGATGCGGTTTAAACTGATCCAATGATGCATCATAAGCGCTTGCCAGTAATTCTGCTGCAACTTTTTCACCTTTGTACCCGGTGATTTTTATTTTCCATTCTTCATTACTGCCGGGTAATGTTTTATCACGGAAGGTTTCAAAACTGATGCTGAGTTCTTTATTCGTCCATGGTACATTTACCTGTTTGGTAAATGAAAACACACGGTTGTGTTTTACAAATGCATAACTGTAACCAAAACCGCCACGGTTGTTTTCAGTAACAGGCCACGACAAT
This sequence comes from Chitinophagaceae bacterium, assembly GCA_019747705.1. GTDB lineage: Bacteria > Bacteroidota > Bacteroidia > Chitinophagales > Chitinophagaceae > Lacibacter. The sequence goes on from JAIEQM010000099.1 coordinate 7,589, forward strand.
TTTTTCTTTTCATTATTTAAAGAAAGATAACTGATGAGGGATTGATTGTTCTTCCATTCCTGCTGAATTAAAAAAACATCACCGGCGCTGCTGCCCAGTTCCAATGTTGCATTGGCGCCTGGTTCTGCTGTAACGCTTGCAGGCAAGTTCCATACATAAGCCGGGCTGATGGTTGTTCCATCCGTTACCTGCACATAACTTTGATTCTTTACTTCATTGCCCTCTTTATCCTTTGCAACTGCTTCCACTACATACCAACCATTGCTCCATTTGGAATTTGTGATTTGGAATTTGGAATTTACAGATGATGTATCAGAACGTTCAAACACTTTCTCCAATCGCTGCCAGCTTTCTTTTTCTGTTTCATTACTGTATTCATCATTGGGAAAATCAGTGAGATAATCTTTTTCATTCATCACAAACAGATCCGGCTGCTCCCAGTAACGCTCACGAATGAGGCGGTTGGGTGCATTGAGTTTGTAAATGCTTACGGTAATATTCGTTTTTACATATTCACCCATGATGTTTTGCGTGGAAACATTCACGGTGTTGAATTCATTGGCATTCACCAGTTCACCCTGCGGCATGCTCACATCTATTTTCAAAGAAGTATAACCGGCACTGATGGTGGTTTCACCTGTTCTTGTTTCGCCATTCAAATCAGTAACATCAGCAATTACTTTGTAATCAAACACGGGTAATAATTCTTTACGAACCTGTTTATCAGGTTGTGCCGCAAATACAATTTCAAAACTTCCGTCGGCTTTGGTGGTTGCTTCACCGTGGGCAATTTCTTTACTTTCAGTTGGCGGCCAACCCCAGCGCCAGCAAAGCCAGGGATAGAGCAAGCGTGGCTTCCGCACCACACGGTATTTTACTTTTGCATTATCAATATTATTGCCTGCATAAGCTTTGGCAGTGCCGGTAAGTTTTATTGCATCATTTACTTTAAAGGTTTCTTTGATGGGTTGATATTCTACAAAAAACCCGGGGCGTTTGTATTCTTCCACTGAAAAATTTGTTTCGCCATTTACTGTTTGATCTGTTATTCTGAAGTTTCCATTCAAGCCTCCCTGTGGCAATGTAAACTTACCACTGTAAGAACCAAACTCATTGGTAACAACATCTGTACTATCTGCTTTTTGAGCATTTGCATCGTATAAAACAATCTTTGTTTTTAAGCCACTCACAATTTTTGGTTTGCCCGTAGCAGCATCGGTGGTGGTAACAATGCCTTTAAAGAAAACAGTTTGGCCGGGGCGGTAAATACTTCTGTCAGTAAATAAAAACACCCTCCTGCTTTTAATTTCATCAAGCGCTTCTTTATGATCATCCCAACGGTAACTGTAAATATTATCATCAGTAAACAAACGGTCTTTTTCAAAAATCACTTCCAGCCGTTTATTAAAATTGTTATTCACGTCTGCTGTTTTTAATTTGAAATAACCATTGGCATCTGTGGCATAAGCTTCTGCTTTATTATTTACATATTTGTTTTTGTTATAATCATAACCCTGCTGCCAAACTTGTACCGTTGCTTTGGGCAGCGGCTTTCCTGTTTCCCGGTTCAGCACAAAAAAATCATTGAAGCTGTGTAGCCATGCAATATTGCTTACATAAATAATTTGCACAGCCATAATGTTTTTAGATGTGGTAAAATTTTCATTGGCGCTCACCAGTACCATGTACATGCCGGGAGCAAGGGCCGGCATTTTTAATTCGGTACTGTGCAGTTGATAATCATCTGTTGCAGGGAGTTTGTATGTAAAACGCTCGGTTGGTTGTTGTGCAGCCAGTTTGGTCCAGTAAGTTTCTTCCCGGTAGTTTTCACGTTCTTCATCAGTTGGTTCCCTGGTTACTTTCAAAATACGGAACCAGATTTGAGAAGTGTTTTTAAAACGCACCCAACTGCGAAAGGGTTTGCCCGGCACATTTACTTTTTCCAAACTCATGGCTATATCTTTCTGCTCAATTTGTGCAAGCAGATTGCTGCAGTTTATTTTTCCTTCGCTTTCTGTTTTTTGACTCATCACTTCTTTACAAAGCTCCACTGCTTTTTTATAGTAGAATCTTGGATTGAGTGCATCATCTGTTTTATGTTTTTTAAAATCATAAGTGGAAGCAAAATCAGCAAAGCCCTGTGCCAGCAGGTAGGCCGCCTGTGTTGAAAAGGGCTGCTGGTTATAGTTCTTCCATAGTTGCTGCAGGGCATTGCGGTATTCATCTGTTTTATTGTTAAGAGTTGAATAACGGTTTACAAATTGTATGCGGCGGATATCAACATCCACCAGTGCATCCGGAGTTTTATCATTTAAATGAAATGCAATCAAATTTTGAAACAGCAATAATGCCTTGTGATGAAGTGCAGCTGAATCATTAGTGGGGAATTTCGCTTTTACAAATGCTGCGGCACTGCTGAATGCAGAAACGGAACTGATTTCAAATGCATCTTCTGGCTTTGTAACAGTGCGTTCATCATTTTCAAAATAATCCAGTGCACGGTGTGCCAGTAAATCATATAACGTTGGGCGCAACTGCCGCATGTTTCCTTTGATGATGATGGGTTCAAATGCATCCAGCTTTGTTTGCTGTAATAGCTTCTCTTCTTTAATGGAAGCAAGATATAATGATGAAATACGTTTGTGTAAATCATCGGCCGTCCAGGTAGTAATATCATCTTTCTTAAACGTTGCATCGGTGTTGGTGCGGTTATAAAACTTCCAGCGGTTATTCTGAAAGTATTGCCAGTAAGCTTCGGCCAGTAAACTGGCAACAATGGATTTGGCAGGGTCATTTAATGCAAGCAGTTCTTTTTCCAATTGAAAAATGGCTTTTACATCTGCCTCTTCTTCTTTCTGCTGTTGAATGTTGATGCGAAACACTAATGCTTTAATTAACTGTGCATCGTTCTTTTCTTTTTTGGCATTGGTATAAATAGTTGCAACTTCTTTTAAAGCAGATTCAGTAAGCCCTTTTTTGTTGATGAGTTCATCTGCTTTTTTCCAGGCTGCCGTGTAATTGAATTTTGGTTGTGCTTGCATATTGGTAAAGGCAAAAAATAAAATGTTAGCGATAAGGATTCGTTTGAGCATGTGTTTTATTTTAAATGTAAGGTATCAAAATTTTATTTGTGATGATGGGATGCAGATAGGTCTTCAATTGCATAAATAATCTACAAGGTTAAAAACAACACCTTTTAAATGATGTTGCCTTTAACCCTTTAACGAATCTTTAGATAACGGTATGCCTCCATGGCATTCGCTTTGTCATCTGCATAAAAAACAAAGGAGGTTTTATGAAATGCCCATAGCCTCCTTAAAAGTAAAAAACTATGGGCATACTATCCCGAATGATTCGGGACAAGTAGTGGCAAAAATTTATAACTAAAAATTACTCACATGAAACGATTTACTACTCTTATTGCATTAGTCATTGTATCTATTACCGCATTTGCCCAGCCATGGCCCGGCAACCCCACCAATGGTTATTTTAATCAAACAAGGTTCAGCATTACAAGCATCAGCAGCAAACCCATACGGGTAATGGTGGATGGCCAGTGGTTGCAGGATCAGAACAACGAAATACGATTAAGCAATTTAAACCCTGGTTATCATACAGTACAGATTTATGTAATGAACCGCAACAACCGGGGCGGCCGGGGCTGGGGCAACAACCGCAACAATAATGGAGATTTAATTTATAACACCAATCTCAACATCCGCAGCGGTACGCACACAGATATACTCATTAACCGTTTTGGCAGGGTGTTTGTTGATGAACAACCGATAGATAACCGTAATGATGATGACTGGAACCGCAATGGCGGCTGGAACAATAACGGTGGCTGGAACAACAATGGCGGTTGGAATAATAACAATAACCGCTGGGGCCAGCCGATGGATAATAACAGTTTTCAACAATTGAAGCAAATGATACAGCGTGAAGCTTTTGATGATAATAAATTAAGCGTACTTAAATCCGTACTGCCCAACAATTTTGTGAGCACATCACAGGTGCGGGAACTGATGCAGCAAATGAGTTTTGAACAAAACAAACTGGAACTGGCCAAGTTTGCTTACAAATACACCACCGACCGTAACAATTATTTTATGGTGAATGATGTGTTCAGTTTCAGCAGCAGCAAAACAGAACTCAGCAATTATATTCTGAACTACAGAGATTAAGCAAAAACAACCTATAATGCAAACCCCGCTTTTATGGCGGGGTTTATTATTGAATACGGGTTTCTATTCTAACATTTAATGCCAGTTAGATTTATTTTATGAAAATGCGAAGCATTTATTTCTCTGCAAACTCTGCTCCTCTGCGTGCAAATATATCTCACGCCCGTCCGAACGACTCATCCGGGCGGGCAGAGAACAGGAGAACGAAGAGAAAATGACAATGAAATTGTCATTTAGAATAAAGTATGGGTTTAATGCCCAAATGATATAATCTTCGTGATAAAGGAATTCTCATCTCGAATAATTCGGGCTTTCTTTGGTAATGATCACATCATGTGCATGGCTTTCTTTCATACCTGCATTGGTAATTTTAATAAATGTTGCCTGCTGTAATTCTTTAATGGATTTAGCGCCGCAATAACCCATGCCCGCACGCAATCCACCGGTATATTGATGAACAATTTCTGCAACATTTCCTTTAAAAGGCACACGCCCTTCAATGCCTTCCGGCACCAACTTTTTAATACCATCTTCCACATCCTGGAAATAACGGTCGCCGCTGCCCTGCTGCATGGCGCCAATAGAACCCATGCCACGGTATTGTTTAAATTTTCTTCCTTCAAATATGATGGTTTCACCCGGACTTTCTTCTGTACCTGCAAATACACTCCCCATCATTACTGTATTAGCGCCTGCTGCCAGCGCTTTTACCATATCGCCTGTATAACGGATACCGCCATCAGCAATAACAGGAATACCTTTTTGTTTTAATGCATTGCTGGCTTCCATTACAGCGGTTAATTGCGGCACACCTGTTCCTGCAACAATACGTGTAGTACAAATGCTGCCGGGGCCAATACCAATTTTCACTGCATCAGCGCCGGCATCAGCCAATGCTTTAGCGCCTGATGCTGTACCAGTATTACCGGCAATTACCTGTAAGTGTTTAAATTTCTTTTTTAAACCTTTTAATGCATCCATCACTCCTTTGCTGTGACCATGCGCACTGTCCAGCGAAACAATATCAACACCCACCTGCTGCAATGCATAAGCCCTGTCGTATAAATCTGCAGTAATACCCAGTGCGGCACCCACCAGTAACCTTCCGTAAGTATCTTTTACTGCATTGGGATAGCTTGTTAGTTGCAAAATATCCCTGTACGTAATTAAGCCGATCAGTGTTCCATCGCTTTTTACAACAGGCAGTTTTTCAATCTTATGTTTACTTAAAATGGTTTTTGCTTTTTTAAGATCGGTGCCTTCCGGCGCTGTAATCAAATTGGCGGAAGTCATTACTTCACTCACTTTACGTTTATGATTGGTTTCAAAACGCAGGTCACGGTTGGTGAGGATGCCCACTAATTTTTTTCCGGCATCCACAATAGGAATACCACCGATCTTGTTTTCTTTCATCAGTTGCAGTGCATCTCCGATAGTGGCGTCTTTCAGGAGCGTAATCGGATCAATGATTAAACCGCTTTCGCTGCGTTTTACTTTGCGCACCTGTGCGGCCTGTTCTTCAATACCCATGTTTTTATGAAGGATGCCCAAACCGCCCTCACGTGCAAGGGCAATGGCCAGCCCTGCTTCTGTAACGGTATCCATAGCTGCAGAAAGCATGGGGATGTTAAGTACAATATTTTTTGTGAGATGGGTGGTGATGGTGGTTTCTCTTGGCAGCACTTCACTGAATGCGGGCATGAGTAACACGTCATCAAACGTTAAACCTTCACCGAAAAATTTGTTGCTGAAATGGAGTGGGGGAGATTTTCTTGTTGCCATGTGCAAAGATAGGGTGGGGGAAGTATTGCCTCCAAATTGTAAATTTCATGGGTACGTTTGTTCTTTTAATGCGCAGTCCGCCTCTTCTTTTTTAGTTTTTAAAATGCTTCAATACTAAGGTTCTTTTTATATAAGCATATACATTTTTCCCGGCAGGCTTTGAATAACGTTTTGCAGTTCCATCGTTAACAAGGCTGCTGCTATAGCACTGCTGCTGAGTTTGCAGTTGAAATTAATTTCATCAATTGAAAGACTGCCTTTTTCTTTTAATAAGTTGTACAATATTTTTTCATCTTCATTCAACTCCACAAATAATTGTTTCTGGCTTGCAGCCGATTTTTTTATTTGTTGTTCCCATCCCATTTGTTCAATAATATCATTTCCACTTCTTATCAAAACAGCTTTATTACTTTGAATAAGATAATTGCACCCTTCACTTTTTGCATCGGTTGTTTTGCCGGGCAGGGCAAATACATCTTTATTATAACTATTGGCTAAATGGGCCGTGATCATACTGCCTCCTTTAATTCCTGTTTCAATTAAAATCGTTGCATCACACATACCTGCTACAATGCGGTTACGGGTGGGAAAATTATGTTTATCAGGTTTGGTTTCTTTTCTGAACTCCGTTAACAAACCTCCGCCTGCTGCAATCATTTCTTTGGCAAGCGAAGTATGGGCTGATGGATAAATTTTATCCAGCCCGTGTGCCAGCACACCCACTGTTGGTATATTTTGCTTTACAGATTGTTTGTGGGCAATGGCATCCACCCCATAAGCAAGGCCGCTTACAATTAATGGTTGCAGGGGAGCTAACTGCTCAATGATGGTTTCAACCATTTGTTTTCCATAATCCGTATTGCTCCTGGTGCCGATAACGGAAATAACTTTTGATGCGTTTAAATGGGCATTGCCACGATAAAATAAAACAGTGGGCGGGTCATAGCAATTAAGCAAACGTTGCGGATACAATTCATCTTTTAAAAACAGCGGTGTTATTTTGTATTTCTCAATAAATTTTATTTCTTCTTCCTGTTCTTTAAACGCATCGAATGATTTAATACCGGCGGCTCTTACAGTACCTATTCCTTCAATTTTTTCAAGTAATGATTTACGTGCTTTGAAAATAGCTTCTGCGGTTTCAAATTCATCAGCCAGCAGTTTAGCCTGCACAGGGCCAATTTGCGGCACCTGTGTTAATGCAAGCTGGTATACTAGATCAGTGTGCAACAGAATTTAGTGGTTGAATTTTGGAATAGATAATTGCTTACAAATAGCGTCTGCTAAGTGCATATCAATTTTTGGATGACGTGGCACAGTTGTCTTCTTTTTGGTAATACTATTTTGATAAATATCATGTTTGCCGCCATGCCTGTGAAAGTAACATTGATGGTTAGCCAGATGTTGGAGAAATTCATTTCTTTTAAGAGACATTACCCTATTTTTAAATCTTCTTCCAATACTGTATTCTCGAAAGCATTTTCTTCCTGCATGTCTTCAAGGTAAAGCTGCAAGGCATCCAGTACATTTTCTTTAGCTTCTTCAACTGTTTCGCCCTGAGACAATACTGCGGGGATTTCTTTAATAGAAGCAATATAGAATTCTTCACCTTTTCGTACTACAATTGTAAGTTTCATTACCTCTTTGTTTTGCTTAAAGTTAGAAAATAAATCGAACTATTTACTCAAAACCTTCAACTCCGTTCTCCTGTTTTGTGCACGGCCCTGCTCTGTTGTATTGGATGCAACAGGTTTTGTTTCGCCAAAGCCTTTGCTGCTTAACCTGGCGGCAGCAATTCCTTTTGATAATAAAAAACTGATTACGGCTTTCGCCCTGTTATTACTGAGCAGTAAATTATCTGCCGGCTTGCCCACATTATCAGTATGCCCGCTGATTTCTATCTTTATAGTTGGGTTATCTTTCAGTAACTGTACCACTTTGTTCAGCTCAATTAATGATTCCGGTTTCAGTTCAGATTTTTTGGTATCAAAGAAAATATTCTTCAGTACAATGCTGGCATCAGCTTCAATTGGTGTTAACGGAATATTGATGATGAAAGATGTGTCATTATCTTTTTGTATCAGTGAGAAATTTTCTGAATAAAAAAGATAGCCTTTCCGGTTTACATTGAATGCATAGTTTTTACCAACGGGTAATGTAACCAGGTAGTTCCCCTCTTCATCCGTTTGTACTTTGCTGATGAGTTGTGCCGTGCTTAAATCAATCAGTTCCACACCACTGGGCAAACCCAGTTTTGTTTTTTTATCATACACATTGCCTTTTACAAAAAGAGTTTTGAAAGCCCGGTCCTGTTGCGGCAGTTCAAAGGAATATAAATCAAGACCGCCACGGCTGTCAGTTCCATTGCTGGCGTAATAAGCCGTTTTGCCATCGCCTGCAATTACCAAACTGTATTCTTCATCAATGGTGTTAATGGGATAGCCAAGGTTTTGTGGTTTACTCCAGCTTCCATCCGGCTGCCTGCGTGTGAGAAACAAATCAAAATCACCGTAGCCCTGGTGGCCTTTGCTGATGAAGTATAATGTTTGGTTATCAGCATGTATAAACGGGCAACTTTCATCAGCACTTGTATTGATACCTGCACCAAGATTTAAAGGCGTTCCCCACTTACCGTTAGTTTGCAGGTAACTTACATAAATATCACTGCCGCCAAAACCGCTGGGGTCACGTGCTACAAAATACAATGCTTTTTTATCAGGCGATAAACTGGGCTGGCTTTCCCAGTACTCTGTATTAATAGTTCTTCCGATATTAATACGTTCGCTCCACCCGGTTTTTGTTTTGGTGGAAAAATAAAGATCACAGCTTCCTTCACCTTCCGGCATATTGCACCCTGTAAACACCAGAAGAGTGCCATCCTGCGAAACTGTTTGTGCCCCCTCATTCAAACTGGTATTGAGGTTGCCGGGCAAGGGAACAGATTTACTCCATGCTCCGTTTCTCTTTTCACTCATATAAAAATCTTCATTCCCGTCTCTTCTTGTAAATACAATTGTATTACCATCAACAGTTATTGATGGAAAGTATTCTGACAGTTTGGTGTTGATACTGTCGCCCAAATTTTTTGGAGCAAACACATAATCTTTTTGCGGATTTGTTTTTGCGTAATTCACTGCAAACTCATAGCATCGTTTTCTGTATTGACCCGATTTGGCAAGACGTTCATTTAAGTTGGGTGTTTCTAAAAATTTTGTAACAGCCATGAGGGCTTCTTCAAAATTTCCGTTTCCGGCAAGCGCAATAGAGTAGGGCAGCAGAAACCCCCTGCTGTACACAGTATCCATTGCCAATGCTTTATTATAAAGCTCAACAGATGATTTGTATTGTTTGGTTTCAGAATAAACGCCTGCTTTACTTAAATAGGCATCCACAAATTTTGCATCAGCTGCAATACATTCATCCAGTAAACGTAAAGCGGTTGCATAATTTTTATTTTTTGCTTCGTCCAGCGCTATGCCATATTTATAGCCGGTTTTTTTGTCTACGTTTTCAGGTTTGTACCATTGTGCCTGTGAACTGATACTTGTAACAAACAAGAAGAAGAAGTAAAGATTTTTCAATTGTCTGGATTTCATTCTTAAAATTAACGGAAAATGAACTGTAAAAATTGCTATGGAACGTTAATGTATTTATGAAGCTGCAGGCTCAGCTCCCATTGAGGGTGTGCTTTGATGTAATCAATGATGAGTGGCGTTACTTGTAATGCTTTATCCCACTCCGGTTGTAAATACAATTTGCAGATGGGCGAAACCTGTGCTGCATATTGTTCAGCCCATTCAAAATCAGATTTATTAAAGATCACCACTTTTAATTCGTTTGCAAAAGGAACAACTTCAGGCAAAGGTGCTTTAAATTTTTTGGGTGATAAACAAATCCAGTCCCACACGCCGCTTAATGGATGTGCGCCGCTTGTTTCAATATTGGTTTCAAAACCTTCATTTTGTAATGCAGCAGTTAACGCATTTAAATTGTGCATCAACGGTTCGCCGCCTGTAATTACAACAATTGGTTTGATGTTTTCTTGTTTCTTTTGTTGCGTGCTTAGCAATACTTCTTCTTTCATCCTGATCAAAATTTCATCCACACGAAACTTTGGATGTTTCTCTGCATCCCAACTGTCTTTTACATCACACCAAACACATCCCACATCACAACCGCCCAAACGAATAAAATAAGCTGCACGGCCCTGGTGAAATCCTTCTCCCTGCAGGGTGTAGAATGATTCCATTACCGGATATGTTGTTTGAATGGCTGGAGATGATACTATATTCACAATCTTGCAAAGATAAGCAGGTGCAGCTCATCATAAACGAAACATAAACCCGCTTTCAAGAAGATGATCAAATCTTCCTTTGGTAATTGTAAAGCCGGGGATTTGGGCTTCAAAAAGCCCCGACATTTTACCTGTATAGCCAATATTAGGTAAGGAGTCAAGCTTTAGTTGATGAAAGTAAATAACTCCTTTGCCTTTTCCAGAACCGGAATTAATTTCAAAATAACTATTTGTTCCATCAATTACAACCCTTTGTCCGCTCAATAAATTCAAAGATCTATATGTAAAATCTTTTGCTACAGGTATGGCAAACCGAATATATCTAACAGGTGTTGAAGTGTTATCATATCCATCCCAACGAACGGATAATGTATCTTTACTTGAGGGTGATTGCTCTTTACTGATGTAAACTTCATAGCTGATACTAGTTCTGGAGAACCCACCTTTCACCCTGTCTGCTGTTCGCCAGGGAATATTGTTAATGTAGCAGGATGCTACATTAAAGTTTTGATTGGAAAAGATGCTTAGCCCGCTATTTTGTTCATCTTCATAAAACTGCGTGTAGTTTGTTTTGCAGCCAATTAAAAGCTGTACCAGAATGAAACAGAAAATGAGGGGTGGTTTATAAATGTTTTTTTGCATAACAGTTTATTTTTTTGAAAGAGGAATGGAGTAACCAATGTTTAAACTTAAAGGAGCCAATAACCTGAAGGAATTAATAGCTGGTTGTTTTTTTGTAACTGGCAATGTTGCTACACTTAATTGTGCAATGAGGCGTCCTTTTTTTATTTGTTTCATATACTCTATACCAGTGCCTGCAAAAAAGCCGGTGCCTGCAATACTTATTTCGGGGTTGAGTACAGTATAATCGTTTTTATTATAGTTGTAGGAAACCTTTACTCTTTGAATACTAATGCCGAAAAGAAGAATGAGGTTGAGAGAGTTGATATTATTGCTCTTTAAAATAGTGAACCTGTTGTTAATAAATAAATCAAAAGCCGATGGTTGATATATTTTTTCAGCTATTGCAGATACAGGTAAGGAAATGTTGGTGGTAAATGCAGAGTCAGTAGATTTTTTGTTAGTTCCCCATTTTTTAATAACCCCGGCTGAAAATTCATAGAATGAATTTGTTTTGAAAGATATAGCCATCCCTGTATTAACGAGGGTAAAATGTTGTTTATTCCTCAAGTCGTAAGAAATGCCTGCAAAAGGTTCCAAATAAGTTTGTGCAAAGCTCTTAATTGAAATAAACAAGGCAACAGTTAGTATGGTTTTTTTCATATGTACAAGGTTCCTAAAAAAGTAAAAAAGCTGCTTAATTATCCATTTTTTTGTAAATAAGCATTAAAGGTATTCATCAGCAACCCGGCAATGGTCATAGGACCCACCCCGCCCGGTACCGGAGTAATAAAACTGCACTTGGGAGCCACTTCATCAAACTTTACATCGCCCTTTAAACTAAAGCCTGACTTTTTAGTATCATCTTTAACACGGGTAATGCCTACATCAATTACAACTGCTCCTTCTTTAATCATATCAGCCGTAATAAACTCGCCACGGCCCAATGCCGCAACCACAATATCTCCCTGCAGGCAAATTTCTTTTAAGTTTTTTGTGGCGCTATGACAAAGAGTAACAGTACAATTGCCGGGATAAGTATTACGGCTTAATAAAATACTCATGGGTGTTCCCACAATATGACTGCGGCCGATAACAACTGCATGCTTTCCTTTTGTTTCAATATGATAATGTTTTAACAACAGTAAAATGCCGTAAGGTGTTGCAGGAATAAAAGTAGGCGCACCACTCACCATATTTCCCACACTTACCGGATGAAAACCATCCACATCCTTTGAAGGATGAATAGCCTGTATTACTTTGCTTTCATCAATATGTTTGGGTAAAGGCAACTGAACCAGGATCCCGTTTACATCATCCTGCTTGTTTAATAATTCAATCTCATCCAATAGTTCTTTTTCAGTGATGGTTGATGGAAAACGTTTGAGGGTACTTTCAAAACCAATTTCAGCGCAGGTTTTTACCTTGGATGCTACATAAGTTTCACTTGCCCCGTCACTGCCAACCAGTATAGCTGCAAGGTGCGGCCTTGGTTTTCCTTCATCAATGAGTTCTCCTGTTTTTTGTTTCAATTCTTCCTTAATGGCCCGGGCTGCCTGTTTGCCGTCGAGTAATTGCATGGCGCAAAATTAAAGTTTATGCAACTGTTTTTAATGGTTACAAAATTTTAATTCGGGTGAGTTTACTGAAATACTTAAGTTTACCCCACAAAACATTGCAATTTGAGAAAGGTTTTTTTAGTTACATCCGTATTGATTTCTGCTGCTGTTTACAGCCAGACAGTTCGCCAGCCGCTTTCATCCATCTATCCCGGTATCGGGGCATACAGTAAAAATTTTACAGATCCTTTTTCTATGATTGTTAACCCGGCATCACTCAGCAATTTGCAAAGTGGCGGGGCAGGTGTATATGGTGAAAGAAGATATTTGCTCAATGCATTCAATCAATACACAGCAACAGGTGCCTTTACAACTTCCTCCGGCAACTTTGGTGTTCAGGCAGATTATTTTGGATACAATAATTATAATGAATCGCAATTGGGTTTTGGCTATGGCCGCTCCCTGGGCAGCAAAGTAGATATTGGCGTAAAGTTTAATTACTATAACCTTCGCATACCGGCTTATGGCAATGCATCCACATTTTATTTTGAAGCAGGCGCCATAATGCATTTAAGTGAGAAATTGCATGCAGGGTTTAGCGTGTACAATCCGGCAGGAGGGGTTATCAACAAAACATCCGATGAAAAAATAGCTGCTGTTTACCGTGGCGGTTTTGGCTATGAGGCATCCGATCATTTTTTTATTACAGCCGAAATTATAAAAGAAGAAAATAAGAATGTGGGTGTAAATGCTGCGTTTCAATATGCACTGGTAAAACAATTGCTGGTACGTGGTGGTATTAACACACTTAATTCGCAACCTTTTTTAGGAGCTGGTTTAAATCTTGGCCAGTTGCGTATCGATTTTGCAAGTAACTGGCATCCGCAATTGGGTGTATCCCCTGCTGTTATGCTTTTGTACCAGTTTAAAAAGAAAGAAAGCACAACAGAATGAAGCAATTTTTTGTCATATTATTCCTGGTTTTCCTTGCTTATCATTCTTCTGCACAGGAAAATCCAACCACTGAGCAGCAAATTGAAAACATAACAGAAGCTGATGAAAGTGAAACGGAAGATGATTCTTATGTGCAGGCTTTACAGCAATACACAAAAAACAAACTCAATTTAAATACAGCAACTGAAACGGAGTTAAAGGATTTTCCTTTTTTAACCCCCATCCATATTGATAATTTTCTCAACTACCGCCGCCTGTTTGGGAAATTCATCAATCTTTATGAATTGCAGGCCGTACCGGGCTGGGATGTAAATACCATTCAGAAAATGCTGCCTTATATAATGGTAGGGTCAGCTTTATCAGTAAAAGATGATTTCAGGATAAGGCTGAAACAGGGAGAACAAAGTATTTTATCCCGTGCCACTTATGTGCTGGAAGAAGCCGAAGGGTTTAAACGAAAAAATGATACCAGTGCCACCAGCTTTTACCCGGGAGGAAGGGAACGGGTTCTGATACGATACAAATACCAATACCGCAATTTGCTGCAGTATGGTATTACTGCGGAAAAGGATGCCGGTGAGCAATGGTTTAAAGGTGCACAGAAGAATGGTTTTGATTTTTATTCAGCACATTTATTTGCAAGAAATATTGGCATCATTAAAGCTATTGCGTTGGGCGATTTTACAGTAAATATGGGGCAGGGCTTAATGCAATGGCAGTCGCTTGCTTTCAGAAAAAGTGTTGATGTGCTTAATACAAAACGGCAGGCAACCATCCTTCGTCCATACAATTCCACCAGCGAATATTTTTTTAACCGTGGAGCGGGTGTTACAGTGGGAAATGACAAACTTCAGGTAACAGCTTTTGCATCTTTCCGAAAAGCCGATGGTAATATTGTTATTGATACTGCAAGAGCAGAAGATTTCTTTTCATCATTACTTACATCAGGTTTACACCGGACAAAAAATGAACAGGCTGATAAAAACAGCATCCGTATGAATTCGTTTGGTGGTAATGTAAGTTATAATGCAAATAACCTGCATGTGGGTGTAAATGTTGTTCATTTTCAGTTCAGCAAACCTTTTGAAAGAGACAGTGTGCCTTATAATAATTTTACTTTCCGTGGCACCAGGCTCACCAATGCAAGTGTTGACTGGAGTTATACCTGGCGCAATCTGCATTGGTTTGGAGAGGCTGCCAATCACAGGGGGAAATACAAGGCTGTTACGAGTGGCTTACTTTTAAGCGCCGACCCAAAAGTTGATTTTTCCTTTGTGTACAGAAATATTGCGCCAGGCTATCAAACCATTTTTGGAAATGCGTTTACAGAGGGTACGTTTCCCAACAACGAAAAAGGTTTTTTTGCCGGAACATCCATCAAACCAAATTCAAAATGGCGATTGGATGGTTATATGGATTTATACAGGTTCCCTTATTTAAGGTTTAGAATTGATGCTCCTTCAAATGGCAAAGATTTTTTAGTACAACTCACACACAAACCAAATAAACAACTTGAAATTTATACCCGTTACAGGCAGGAAAGCAGAGCGCTAAATTTTAATGCTGATGGTGAGTTTAACAGTGCAGTAGTTGATGCAGTGCCCCGAAAAAACTGGCGGGTACAGGTACAATACAAAGTGAGCCCTGAAATAACCCTGCGCCAGCGTTTGGATGCCATGTGGTATGATTTAAAAGGACCACGGGAAAGTCGTGGGTTTCTTTCATTCTTTGATGTGTTTTACAAACCCATGCTCAAGCCATTTTCAGCAAATATGAGACTACAGTATTTTGAAACAGATGGTTTTGACAGCCGCATTTATGCCTATGAAAATGATGTGTTGTACGGGTTTTCCATTCCGGCCTTTTTTAATAAAGGGTTTCGTTACTATACAAATGTGAACTATGATTTTTCCAAGAAACTATCTGTTTGGTTCCGCCTAGCACGGCTGGACTATTTAAATCAAACCGTAGTAGGATCAGGGCTTGATGAGATACCTAAAAATCATCGTACAGAGGCAAGGGTGCAAATCCTGTGGAAACTTTAAGGCACAAAATCCTGATTCTGTGCAGCAATTGTTAAAATTGTGTTGTCATCTACTTTGATAGTTAATAGAGGTGTTTTTAGGCTAATTAATCTTTTGAGGTGCTAAGAGTAATAGTGAGCTAATCTGTAGAGAAAGAAATCTTTGTCCCTTACTC
>JAIEQM010000012.1 GCA_019747705.1 Chitinophagaceae bacterium
TTTGGATTAACAGTTCCCGTTAGATGGCCTGTTCAAGACTTTAACTTTAAAGAACAATGGCATGCATGGCGCACAACCAAAAAAGTCAGGCAAAACCTGACTTTTTATACTCGTGCCCGGAATCCCGCATCGTTGCGGGACACATCCTTGTCAATGACAGATACAAAAAAGCTTTCGATAAAAACCAAAAACTTTTAAACCAAAAAAGTCAGGCAAAACCTGACTTTTTATACTCGTGCCCGGAATCCCGCATCGTTGCGGGACACATCCTTGCGAATGGCAAAAATCAAAAAAGCTTCCGATAAAAAATCGAAAGCTTTTACGTTGTGCCCGGAACAGGAATCGAACCTGCACATCCTTGCGAACGGCAGATTTTGAGTCTGCTGCGTCTACCAATTCCGCCATCCGGGCTTTAATAACGGGGTGCAATATTAATGAAACTTTCTGCACTGGTGAAATTTTTATTCAGCCGATTTTTATTCAAATCTTATCTTGCAGCACTTTAAATCGATTGCATGCTCAAGATTGGATTAATTAAAGAAGGAAAAATTCCCGCAGATAACCGTGTGGCTCTCACTCCTGCTCAATGTAAATGGATTCACAAGAATGCTGCAGATGTAAAAATAATTGTTCAATCATCCCGGGATCGTTGTTTCCTTGACCGGGAATATGCAATGGCCGGCGTGGAAGTGAAAGCGGAGGTGAATGATTGTGCTGTTTTGTTGGGAATAAAAGAAGTGCCGAAAGAACAACTCATTGCAGGCAAAACCTATTTGTTTTTTTCGCATACCAAAAAAGCTCAGCCGCACAATCAACCATTGATGCGGGAAATGATGCAAAAAAAAATAACGCTTATTGATTACGAATGCCTCACACATGAAGATGGGCAACGTATTATTGGCTTTGGTTTTTTTGCCGGTATTGTGGGTGCTCATAACGGGATGATGGCTTACGGAAAACGCACCGGCACATTTGAACTGGGCCGTGTAAGTGAAGTGCAGGATTACCGGGAACTGATTCATACCTATTTCGGATTAAAACTTCCCAAACTAAAAATTGCTGTTACCGGAAGCGGACGTGTGGCACATGGCGTACTGGAAATTATGAACCTGATGGGTATTCATGAAGTGGAGCCTTTTGATTATTTGCACAAGCAGTTTGACTATCCTGTTTATGTGCATCTCAAAGGAAGAGATTTGTATGAACGAAAAGATGACGGCACTTATAACCGTGAAAATTTTCATCATCATCCTGAAGAATACAAATGCAGCTTCTCCCCTTTTGTTAAGCAAACGGATATCCTGCTCAACGGTGTGTATTGGGATAAATCCCTTCCGCCTTTATTTTCCATTGAAGAATTTAAACATCCTGACTTTAAAATTCAAACCATTGCAGATATTACCAATGATACCAATGGCTCTGTGCCTGTAAACCTGGGCGATTCCACCATTGAAGAACCTATTTACGGTATAGATAAAATAACATTGCAACAAACCGCTCCTTATCTTACAACTTCAGTTGATTTAATGGCAGTGAGCAACCTGCCCAATGAATTACCAAGAGATGCCAGCCGCTACTTTGGTGAACAACTCATTAAATATGTGCTCGAAGATTTAGTAAAGGGTGGCTCTGCAGTTATTGAGCGGGCTACCATGCTCAGGCAGGGAGCACTCACTGATGAATACAGTTATTTAAAAGAATATGCTGAAGGGAATTAACCAACCCCGTAAGCGGTTCATTTAGTATATGCGGTGTTGTGCCATTAATTTTTTTACAGCACCAGAGGTGCGATATGTTAGTAGAATAATGATCCCAATAAAATTAGAGCCCCATCGGGCAATGTCATTAAGTTAAGCGTTTCGTCATGTCGAGGAACAGCTTGTCCCGTTTTTACGGGAAGACATCTCATAAAATTCAAGCTGTACGAAATTTATGAGACCTCTCCCTGCGGTCGAGGTGACGCTTAACTTAATGACATTGCCCATCGGGGCGTTATGTTTCTACGCTTTAATATATGTCGCCCCAATGGGGCTCGGAATACGTTTCGTACTGTTTATTTCTACTAACATTTCGCCCTTATAGGGCTTTCATTAATTTTAATACCAGTATATTCTAGCAAAAAGTGTTTGCATTACAAATACAAATAATAATCTTTCAGCAATTCAACAAATTCAGCAGTGTAGTTATTGGCAGCATCTTTTATGGCCATTGAGAACAATTCCGGTTTATTCTTTGCTCTGCTAAAAAGTAACATGGTTCTGAAAAACGAATGATCTGCCGTTTGTTTTACATTCAGTTGTTTTTCCAGGTACATGTTATGCACTAACGCATCAGCAATAAATTTTTCTGAACGATGATAAGGAAGCAGTACAGCAAACCTTCCATCATCACTCAGATTCTTATCAACTATTTTCAGCAACTCATCCAGTTTTAAACCGGCATCATGCATCGCTACATTTCTGTTAGCTGCATCACTTTTTAAATCACCTTCATAAAAAGGAGGATTAGAGATAATCAAATCATACTTCTTTTCAAGTGTAAATTCCTTCACATCCCCCAAAAACAAATCCAACTGTTTACTCCATACTGATGCTTTTAAATTTTCTTTTGTCTGCTCATAAGAGGGCTCATCTATTTCAATTCCATCAATCAGCGCATTGCTCTTTTGTGCCAGCATCAACATCAACAAACCCGTGCCCGCACCAATATCCAGCGCATTTTTAACTTTTAACTTTTTACTTTTTACTTCTTCACTCACCCATGCACCAAACAAACAACTATCCGTACTCACTTTCAAAGCAGCTTTTTCCTGGTGAACAGTAAATTGTTTGAATTGAAAAAAATGATTGGGCATGTATCTACTAACTACTAATGGCTAATGGCTAAAGACTAAAGACTACCGGCTACCGGCTACCGGCTACCAACTATTACCTCACCACTCCGCTCTTGCACCTGGCACCGCACTTAAATCAGAAAAATCATTTTCCAGGAATTTGTAATAAGCAGCCATGGCAATCATTGCCGCATTATCAGTACAGTATTCAAAAGCAGGAATATAGGTTTTCCAGTTGTACTTCTCCCCCCTTTCAATAAATGCTTTTCGTAAACCGCTATTGGCACTTACACCACCTGCCAGGCAAATATGTTTGATGCCGGTTTGCAGCGAAGCTTTTTTTAACTTATTCAGCAAAATAGAAACAATACGGCTTTGTACAGAAGCACAAATATCATTCAGGTTATTGGTAATAAATTGTTTTTGTTCTTCTTCACTTGCTAAAAATTCTTCTTTATACACCAAACTGGTTCCGGCATTTCTTAAAAAATAAAGAATGGAAGTTTTTAATCCGCTGAAACTAAAATTCAAATCAGGAATCTGTGGTTCAGGAAATTGAAAACGATTGGCATTGCCCAACTGTGCATATTGATCAATCAATGGCCCGCCGGGGTAAGGCAGTCCCAGCAGCTTGGCTGTTTTATCAAATGCTTCGCCTGCAGCATCATCAATGGTTTCGCCCAGCACCTGCATTTTGGTGGGGCTTTCACACAAAACAATTTGTGTATGACCACCGCTTACTGTTAAACACAAAAAAGGAAACGATGGTTTTTCATCAGCCCCGCCTGCAATTCGGGCAGGAATCAAATTAGCAATAACATGCGCCTGCATATGATGCACTGCAATTAACGGCACATTCAATGCCAGCGCCAATGATTTGGCAAACTGTGCGCCAACTAATAAGCTTCCAATTAAACCCGGAGCCTGTGTAAATGCAATGGCAGAAACATGCTGCCAACTGCAATTTGCATTTTTCAACGCCTCATCCACCACCGGAACAATATTTTCCATATGTGCCCTGCTTGCCAACTCAGGCACCACGCCTCCATATTTTTCATGAACGGATTGGGATGCAATAACATTGCTTAAAATTTTTCCATCAGCACAAACGGAAGCTGATGTTTCATCGCAGGAAGATTCTATAGCAAGAATGATTACAGACAAATAAATAGTTTAAGCAGCAAATGTAAACATGGTATTTCAAACAACGTATCATGATTAACAAAAAAGAGGAAGACCAGCTTCCTCTTAAAAGATATCTATCACGCAAAAATTACTTCATTTCCATCCCCAAATTATACATCACAAAACTCCATATGTCTGTTGCTTCTTCAATTTGCTTGCCGGTGGGCTTGCCTGCCCCATGCCCGGCTTTGGTTTCAATACGGATCAATACAGGATTATTGCCACTGTGTGCTTCCTGCAGGCGTGCTGCAAATTTAAAACTGTGTGCAGGCACTACACGGTCATCATGATCTGCAGTGGTTACCAATGTGGCAGGATAGGAAGTTCCGTTTTTAAAATTATGCAGTGGTGAATATTTAATGAGGTATTTAAACTGCTCAGCATTATCACTTCTGCCATATTCCACTGCCCATGCCCAGCCAATGGTGAATAAATGATACCGCAGCATATCCATTACGCCTACTGCAGGCAATGCCACTCTAAACAAATCGGGGCGTTGCGTCATACAGGCTCCTACCAGCAATCCCCCGTTACTGCCGCCACGTATAGCAATCTTTCCTTTATTGGTATAATTGCCGGCAATCAAATATTCAGCAGCGCCAATAAAATCATCAAACACATTTTGTTTGTTTTCCAGCATACCGGCTTTATGCCATGCTTCACCATACTCACTGCCGCCACGCAAATTCACCACTGCATAAATACCTCCCTGCTCCATCCAAAACGCATTGCTGATGCTGAAGCCCGGCGTTTGCGGAAGATTAAAACCGCCATAGCCATACAACAGAACAGGATTGCTGCCATTCAATTGCATTCCTTTTTTGTAAGTCAAAAACATCGGTACTTTTGTTCCATCCTTGCTGGTAAAAAACACCTGCTTTGTTTCATATTCTTCATTCTTAAATTTCGTTTCTGTTTTGCGGAACAAAGTGGATACACCACTTGCTATGTTGTAACGGTAAATAGAAGGCGGTGTATTATAAGAAGTAAATGTGTAAAAGAATTCCTTATCGTCTTTCTTACCACCAAAACCACCGGCGCTTCCAATACCCGGCAATTTAATTTCACGAACTAATTTTCCATCATAGGTATATTGATACACTTTGGTACTGGCATCTTTTAAGTAAGAGCAGAACATATAACCGCCTGCTGTGCCCACACTCTGCAATACCTCCTTCTTTTCAGGAAGAATCAATTTCCAGTTTTTGCTGTCAGGGTTTTTGGGATCCATCAGCACAATTTTATAGTTGGGAGCGCCATCATTGGTACGCAATAAAATTTTATCGCCCACATTATCTACCACATCAGGCTCTGTTTTAAAACCGGGAATGAGTAAGGAGAATTCTTTTTGATTTGCTTTTAAATCCTTCACCCAAAGTTCATTACCACTTGTTCCTTCGCTTGTTGAAAGAATTAAGAAACGGTTATCTTCTGTTAACCCCGCCCCCACGTTACGTAAAGGATGTGCATCATCTTTAAAAATCAATACATCCTCACTCTGTGCTGTTCCCATTTTATGATACCACACCTGGTGAAACTGGTTTTGTTTGCTCAGTTTACTTTTTTCATCCGGCTCCGGGTAGCGGCTGTAATAAAAACCCTCATCGCCTTTCCAACTGGCGCCACTGAATTTTACAAATTTGATTTTATCATCCAGTATTTTTTTAGATGCAACATCCATTACATAAATCTCCTGCCAGTCGCTGCCGCTCTGTGCTAAAAAATAAGCAACATATTTACTTGTTTTTGAAAAAGAAGTTCCGCCCAATGCTGCCGTACCATCACCTGATAATTTGTTAGGGTCAATAAAAATTTCTGACTCTGCATTCAAACCTTTTTGCCGGTACATAATACTCTGGTTTTGCAAACCATCATTCTTAAAGAAATAATAATAGGATCCTTCTTTGGAGGGAGAGCCAATACGTGGATAATTCCACATTTCACTCAACCTTGCTTTTACTTTATCACGAAAAGGGATCTTAGTGAGATAATCAAAGGTTACTGCATTTTGAGCTTCCACCCATGCTTTGGTTTCAGCGCTGTTATCATCCTCCAGCCACCGGTAGGGATCGGCCACCATTGTACCAAAATAATTGTTTACAGTATCCACTTTCTTTGTTACCGGATATTTGATTTGTGCAGATACTTGTATCCAATAACAAGAAGCAAAAAAGAATAACAGCAATCGTTGCATAGAAAAAATTTTACGGTCGAAGATAATGCAATCGTTTGATTGATTCACGAACACTTGTTAAGATTCATTTCCGTATTTTTGAAGCCAACCGTTGCTTAAGTTCCTTTTGTTTAAGCTTTTATAACAAGCAGCAGCGGTTAGCTAAGCAAAACTACATGAGTAAAAAAGTAACTAAGATAGGCGTGCTCACCAGTGGCGGTGACTCACCCGGTATGAACGCCGCCATCAGGGCTGTTGTACGCACCGGTTTGTATTACAATCTTGAAATGTTTGGTGTTATGCGTGGCTTCCAGGGTATGATTGAAGATGACATCATTCCCATGCACAGCCGCAGTGTGGCCAATATTATACAACGTGGCGGTACTATTCTAAAAACAGCACGCAGTAAAGAGTTTTTTGAACCTGAAGGAAGGAAAAAAGCATACGAAAATTTAAAGAAGCATGGTATTGATGGCCTGGTAATTATTGGTGGCGATGGCAGCTTCCGTGGCGCTCAAAAATTTTCGAATGAGTTTGATATTCCCTGTATTGGTTTACCGGGCACTATTGATAAAGATATAGCCGGTACTGATTTTACAATTGGTTTTGACACAGCGGTGAATACAGCGGTAGAAGCCATTGATAAAATTCGTGATACAGCAGATGCACACGACCGCATGTTTATTATTGAAGTGATGGGGCGGGATGCAGGCTACATTGCATTGCACAGCGGTATTGCAACAGGAGCTGAGCACATCCTTATTCCGGAAACAAAAACGGATGTAAACGCCATGATTGATTCACTGGAAGAAAAGGAACGCCGTAAAAAATTAGTGAATATGATTGTGGTGGCCGAAGGTGATGAAATTGGTGGCGCTAATGAAGTGGCCGCCATCATTCGTGAACGTTTGCCGCACATGGATACACGTGTGTGCATACTGGGCCATATACAGCGGGGGGGCTCACCCACTTGTTTAGACAGGTTAATTGCAAGCCGTCTTGGTTATGCAGCCGTTGAAGCGTTGCTGGAAGGAAAACATAATACCATGATTGGTGTGGTGAATAACAAAGTTCACTACACTCCGTTAGATAAAGCCATCAAAGCCAAACAAAAAATAAGTGAAGAGTGGATGAAGGTGGTGAAAATTTTAGCAAGCTAAAATTCTTTTGCAAATCAGTATTTTACCGGCTAAGGTTTTTCATGGCACCGTCCCTTGCGTCGCACACTTGTACGTTCTGTTCTATGGGGATCTTTTTTAAAAACCACTTTCCTGCAAAGAACATCACCAAATAAAAAATCAAATTTGCTATATGTCAAAAAATGTTTCAAAATACCTGCACGAAGACATGGATAAAGAAGCCGGAAAAAAACACATCAGCCATCGCACAAAAATTGTGGCCACCGTTGGGCCTGCATGCGACACCTATGATAAACTGCTGGAACTTGTGAGAGCAGGAGTAAATGTTTTTCGCCTTAACTTCTCCCATGGTTCACACGAAGACAAAACAAAGATCATTGAACATATCCGCACCATCAACAAAACAGAGCCTTACAATATTGCCATCCTGGGTGATTTACAGGGCCCCAAGTTGCGTGTGGGTGAAATGGAAAACGGCGGCATTGATGTGGCAGAAGGTGATATTCTTACGTTTACCAATGAAAAACTTATTGGTACAAAAGAACGCATATATGTTTCCTATCCTGATTTGCATAAGGATGTGAAACCCGGTAACATCATTTTAATTGATGATGGAAAGCTGGAAGTAAAAGTGATGGGTATTACCCGCAGCAATGATGTGCAGGTGCAGGTTACACTCGGCGGAAAACTTTCTTCCAAAAAAGGAATCAACTTACCCGATACAAAAATTTCATTACCTGCTTTAACGGAGAAAGACCTTGCTGATCTTGATTTTATCATTGATCAGCAATTGGACTGGGTGGCGCTTTCGTTTGTAAGAAATGTAAAAGACATTATCATTCTCCGCAATAAAATTGATGAGCGAAAAAGCAAGAGCAAGATCATTGCCAAGATTGAAAAACCGGAAGCGCTCACCAACATCCGTGAAATTATTCTTGAAAGCGACGGCATCATGATTGCACGTGGCGATTTGGGCGTAGAACTGCCGGTTGAACAGGTGCCGCTCATTCAAAAAGAACTCATAAAAAAATGTATCCATCGTGCCAAGCCTGTAATTGTAGCCACACAAATGATGGAAAGCATGATTGACAGGGTAAAACCCAACCGGAGTGAAATTACTGACGTTGCCAATGCCGTACTGGAAGGCGCTGATGCAGTAATGCTGAGCGGTGAAACAGCAACAGGCCAGCATCCGGCTTTGGTGGTGGAAACTATGTGTAAGATTATAGAAGAAGTGGAGCAAAGTAATTATTACCGCTACGACCGTGAAGAAGATTTAAAACCACAGGCCCATTCCCCTTCTTTTTTAAGTGATGCTATTTGTTATAACGCCTGCGAAATTGCAAAAGATGTAAATGCCCATGCATTGATTGGCATGACACAGAGTGGCTATACGGGTTTTATGCTGAGTTCCTTCCGCCCCAAAGCTCCCTTATTCATCTTTACAAAAGAACGAACACTGGTGAACCAGTTGAGTCTGAGTTGGGGTGTGCGTGCTTTCTATTATGCTGAGGAAGAAAGTGTGGATGGAATTATTACAGATCAGATCAATATTTTACGGGAACGTGGTTTTGTGGAAACAGGCGATATTGTGGTAAACACAGGAAGCACACCGGTGCATTTGCATTTGCCAACCAACCTGATAAAGATTACGGCGGTGGAATAATGCATAACTAAAATTCGTATAAAACGTTCTCTTTTTGAGAACGTTTTTTTATTACAGGCCGTTTCAAAATCTATGGAACACTAAGGACACTACGAACCACGAAGTTCACAAAGAAAGCCTTATTGCTTCTGAAGTCTTTGTGACCTTTGTGTTGCCTTTGTGAGCTTTGTGCTCCTTTTTTAAACATTACTTATACAGATTGTTACTAGCCTGTAAGTTTTTAAAAAATCAGCAAACCCGGAAGCAGCATAAAAACAATCATGTTTCCTGAAATATACTTTCTTCACATTTGCAATCAATGATTTTGTATTTTCATTGCACATGACTGAGTGTACAATCATATCACTTTCAGAATCTGCTTTACTGATAAGCTTTGGCAATGAAATTAATTTGCAGCTGCATGATGAAGTAATGAAGGCAAAAAAGCTGATTGAAGAAATGAAGTTTGAAGGTTTTATTGAAACCGTCCCTGCATATAATTCACTGGCGGTATATTACAATCCACTGCTCATAGAACAAAAAGAGAAAACAATTGCTTTAACCGTTGAAAAAAAGATCAGAGAAATTCTAAACGGTAACAATCCAACCATCAAACAATCCGGCAATCAAACACAAATGATCATCCCCGTTTGTTACGATGATGAATTTGGAATTGATTTGGATGAACTATCGCAAGCACTTCAATTAAGCAAAGAAGAAATCATTCAACTGCACAGCAGCAGAACATATAAAGTTTTTATGACCGGCTTTACGCCGGGTTTTCCATACATGGGTATTTTGGATGAAAAGCTGATTACAAAAAGAAAAACACAACCAAGACTGAAAGTAGATGCAGGCGCTGTTGCCATTGCAGGCAATCAAACCGGTATTTACCCTTCCGCCACACCCGGAGGATGGAATATTATTGGAAGAACTCCGTTGAAATTATTGGATACAACAAAAGCAAACCCTTTTTTATTGAAAGCAGGTGATGAAGTAAAGTTTGAAGTGATTACAAAAGATGAGTTTGAAAATTACGCCCCGTCTGACGCCCTCGTCTGACGGGGATTTTATATGCACAAACCAATTATTCATATTGAACAATGCGGCTTCCTCACCACTCTTCAGGATGCAGGAAGAAATAATTACTTGCAATACGGTATCAGCAAAGGCGGCGCAATAGATATGTATGCAGCTAAACTTGCAAATATTCTCATCGGCAATAATGAAGAGGCAGCAGTACTTGAAATCACCCAATCGCCACACCGCTTTCGATTGTTGAAAGATTCATTGATAGCTTTTGTGGGAGGAGGCTTGCAACCTGCAATCAATAATCAACCAGTTTCGTTACATCAACCGCTTTTCATTAAAAAAGATTCAGTTATTGAGTTGAAGAAACAGTTGCCCGGCTTTCGCCTGTACATGGCCGTGGCAGGCGGTTTTGAAGCAGAAAAATTCTTAAACTCTTCATCAACCGATTTATTAATAAAAGCAGGTGGTTTTGAAGGACGTGCTTTAAAAAAAGAAGATACGCTTGAAACAAACGCAGCTTCAACTTCATTGCAACAACAATTAGCCGCTGTGTTAAAAACAAGCACAAAATTTAAATTCAATCTGACTGAACTCAATTTTCAAGAACAAACAATCCGGGTAATGCAGGGAGTTGAATGGAATTGTTTAACAACTGATTCGCAACAAAAAATAAACACAACTGCATTCACTGTATCCCCGCAAAGCAACCGTATGGGTTATCGTTTGAAAAGTGAAACGCTGCTGACTGCACAATCATTTGATATCATTTCATCACCCGTAACACAGGGCACTGTTCAACTTACTTCATCAGGCGAATTGATTGTGTTGATGGCCGATGCACAAACCGTGGGCGGTTATCCAAGAGTATTACAGGTAATTGCTGCAGACCTGCCTTTACTTGCCCAAAAGAAACCGGGCGATCTTATTCAATTTGATATCGTAAGTTTACAGGAAGCAGAAGATGCTTTTCTGAAACAACAATCAGCATTGAAGCATTTAAAAACGAGGTTAAATAATATGTCTGTATGAAAACCATTGACCTGAATTGTGATGTGGGCGAAGGCATGAGCACCGATGCACAAATCATTCCGCTTATCAGCAGCGCTAATATTGCCTGCGGCTTTCATGCAGGGGATGAACACACCATGAAAAAAACGATTGAGCTTTGTTTGCGTTACAATGTGGCCATTGGCGCTCATCCTTCCTGGCCTGATAAAGAAAATTTCGGGAGAACAGAAATGCAGACAGCGCCCAATGAGTTATACGATTGTGTTATGGAACAACTCAATACCCTTCAAAATTTTGCCCGCTCACTTGGAACAAACCTGCATCATGTAAAACCGCATGGAGCATTGTACAATCAATCAGCAAAAGATAAAACTATTGCTGCCACTATTGCTACAGCAGTAAAAGAATTTGATGCTTCATTGGTATTATTTGGATTAAGCGGAAGTGTTTCAATTACTGAAGCTGAACAACTGCAATTAAAAACAGCACATGAAGTTTTTGCTGACAGAACCTACCAGGATGATGGAAGCCTCACTCCCCGCTCCCAGTTCAATGCATTAATTGAAGATAAAAATATTGCACTGCACCAGGTGTTGCAAATGGTTAACCAGGGTGTTGTTACAACTGCAACAGGTAAACGAAGTAAAATAAAAGCAGATACCATTTGTTTGCATGGCGATGGCAAACATGCTTTTCAGTTTTGCAAACTCATCCATCAAACCTTAAAGCAAAACCGCATTGAAATTAAAACCATTTCATAAAGTTGGCGGCATTGGTGCAGGCGCTGCTTTTCTGATGGCTACTTCTGCTATCGGCCCGGGTTTTCTTACACAAACAACTGTTTTTACACAGCAGTTGCTGGCGAGTATGGGTTTTGTGATTCTCTGCTCAGTAGTTATTGACATCATTGCACAACTCAACATCTGGCAAATTCTTACGGCCAACAACAAACGTGGTTCTCAATTAGCGAATGATGTATTGCCCGGCAGTGGTCATGTGCTTACCGTTTTCATTTGCATTGGAGGTTTGGCATTTAACATTGGAAACATTTCAGGTGCGGGTTTAGGAGTGAATATTTTATTTCCTGTAAGCATTGAAACAGGAAGCATCATCAGTGCAGTGATTGCAATTGGTTTGTTTGTTGTGAAAGATGCCGCCAGAGCAATGGATTGGTTTGTAAAAATTCTGGGTGTGGTGATGTTGCTGTTGATGTTATATGTAGCACTCACTACACAACCTCCAATTATCGAAGTGGCGAAAAGAACTTTTATACCATCAACAATTAATCTTACTTCCATTGTTACGTTAGTGGGCGGAACAGTGGGTGGTTATATTACCTTTGCAGGTGCACATCGTTTGCTGGAAGAAAAGAAACAACTGAACATGACCGAAGTAAAACGAAGTGCAGTAAGCGGTATCATCATCACCGCCTGTATGCGGGTGTTGTTGTTTTTAGCGGTACTGGGTGTATTGGTAAAAGGTTTTTCATTAGATGCTTCCAATCCTGCAGCTTCTGTTTTTCAATCAGCGTTGGGCATAACAGGCTATAAAATTTTTGGCATTGTATTGTGGAGCGCTGCAATTACATCCGTAGTTGGTTCAGCATTTACATCCGTCAGTTTTTTAAAAACCTTGCATCCTTTGTTTGATGCAAATGCAAGGACGGCTACCATTATCTTCATCATTATTTCAACCATCATCTTTGTGATCATTGGCAAACCTGTTGTCATACTGGTGGCTGTTGGAGCGCTTAACGGTTTTATTCTTCCTTTTTCATTGGGTTTAATGTTATGGGTGATGATGAAACGAAAATTGCCGCACTATCAACATCCGCAATGGTTGCTGTGGAGCGGGTGGTTGGTGGTAGCTGTAATGCTGTGGATGAGTGTGATTACGTTTGCAAATGAAATTCCGAAACTTTTTTAAGTTTTAATTCATCAACAATGTCTGAGGCAACAAAATAATCAACCTTTCAGTTCTATGAAATTTGTTGTTAAGCTCCGTCAGGAGCACCCTGTTTATAGCAAATTGTAAATAATCGTATTGGCTCCATCGGAGCCTCCTGCAGTTTGAGGTGACTCCTGCGGAGTCGAAGGCTCCCTGTTTATGTTATCTCTATAAACAGGGAGCCACACTGTGGCTAAAACCTTAAATTAATTACATTGCTTATCAGGCTAGAATGTACAATATTTAAAAACATATCGCCCCGATGGGCAATGTCATTAAGTTAAGCGTTCGTCATTTCGACGGAAGGAGAAATCTCCTAAACTTCAAGCTTAACACATTTTGTGAGACCTCTCCCTACGGTCGAGGTGACGCTTAACTTAATGACATTGCCCGATGAGGCTCTGTCCGCTCAGGGATAAATTTTCTACTAACATGTCGTCCTTAAAAGGGCTGGATTTAGTCTTTAATTTGTACTTTTTGAAATGATTACGCCAGCTATTTTGAACTAATTTTTCTTGAAAGCCATCCACGTCCATCCTGCACCTATTAAATCAATCACTCTAAATACAATCAGCATGGGCGAAACAAATTTCAACAATACAAACACCACAAAAGAAAGAAACACAAACGCTCTTGCAACTACTGTAAGCGGCAGCATGGGCGTTATGTTTTTACTGCCAATTTGATGATAATAAAAACCGATTGTTGTTACAAGAACACCTACAACCCTTATCCATACTTCTTCGGTTGCGGGCATTTGCAAAGTGCTAAGAAGCAAATTAGGAGCAACAAGCAATGTAAGCCCTGTTGCATATAAATAGAATCCAAAGTACAAAACGGTTTTTGCGGCGGTCATGATGGTTGATTTTTGGGTGAAAGAATGGAATAAGGCAGTAACTTCATTGGCAAATTGCAAACACTTTAATCAAAAGATATGTACACCTCCCGCCCCGAAACCCACAGAATGTATTATGTGGCCATTGTATGCCCAAAGGAAATTGATGAAAAAGTGTATCCGTTTAAAGAATGGATGCGCAAACAATTCGGTTGTATGGTGGCGTTGAAATCTCCGGGACATATTACGCTCATTCCTCCGTTTTGGATGGATGAAGCAAGAGAAGAGGAATTAACAGCTACACTTCATCAGTTAAGCGGCAATGAATCCGTATCAGTTGAATTAAACGGCTTCTCCCATTTCGGC
This sequence comes from Chitinophagaceae bacterium, assembly GCA_019747705.1. Taxonomy (GTDB): domain Bacteria; phylum Bacteroidota; class Bacteroidia; order Chitinophagales; family Chitinophagaceae; genus Lacibacter. The sequence continues at coordinate 14,164 of JAIEQM010000012.1, forward strand.
GACAGGGTTTTATTTATTCTGGTAAACGAAAACGAACAACTCACAGTATTGAAGAAAAAAACAGAAGCACACTTTCTGCAAAACTTCAGCGGTGTTATCAAAAAAGATGAACGGCCTTTTCACCCGCATATAACTATTGCCAACAGGGATGTATCGCCCGGCACATTTGTAAAAGCATGGGACCATTTTTTAAAAGAGAAATTTGAAAGCAGTTTTATAGCTGATACAATCTCCGTATTAAAACTTAACTCCGGCAAATGGGAAGTAATTGATGAGAAGAAGATTTGATTACTTATGCTTTCATTTCAGGTGTCTGACGTTTGCAACGTCCTGACACCACTCTTCAATTTTCAAGCGCTCACTGGTGTCAGGACATCAGAGATGTCAGACACCTTTAGCAGTATGTTACACAGAGGATGTACAATAATGAAATGCAGTACAAGAGTGCGACGCCACCACAGCTCCATCAAGGAACAAAAGCCCGTTCCATAAAATTTGATAAATGGCGCAAGCCATTCCTGTTTATTTCAATACCTTTCATTTCTAAACCAACTTGTCATGAGAAAATTCGTTTTTACGCTTTTCGTTTTTTTCCTCCTTCAATCGCTTATTGCTCAAACTTCCAATCAGCAGGACAGTGCATGGATTCGTGATAACTATACCAAAAAAGAAATTATGGTTCCTATGCGTGATGGAACTAAACTGTTTACATCTGTTTACACTCCCAATGATAACAGTGAGCCGCACCCGATTTTAATGAACCGCACGCCTTACTCCTGTGCGCCATACGGTGAAAAAAATTACCGTGCGTTTTGGGATGGCCATTGGCGTTATTACATGCGCCGCAATTACATCATCGTTATTCAGGATGTACGTGGCTGCTGGATGAGTGAAGGAGATTTTGTGGATGTGCGTCCGTTCAATGCCAATAAAAAAGATAAAGAGTTTGATGAAGCAAGTGATACGTACGATGCTATTGACTGGTTAACAAAAAATATTCCCAACAACAATAAAAAGGTGGGCATTTTCGGAATTTCTTATCCGGGCTTCTACTCTACCATTGCAGCATTGAGCAATCATCCGTCACTCGTAGCCGTTAGTCCGCAGGCGCCGGTAACAGATTGGTTTATGGGTGATGATTTTCATCACAACGGTGCATTTTTTCAAATGGATGGGTTTAGTTTTTATTCATCGTTTGGCAAACCAAGACCCAAACCAACTACAATGGGTTCACCGGGTTTTCAATTCCCCACAAGAGATGCGTATAAATTTTATTTAGAAGCAGGAAGCACGAAAGAACTTGCCCGATTAATTGGCGACAGTATTGCATTTTGGCAGGCGATGTACAAACATCCCAATTATGATGATTGGTGGAAGGCACGCAACATCCGCAACTTCGTGAACAATATTCCCAATCATACTGCCACATTAGTTGTTGGCGGTTTATTTGATGCGGAAGATTGTTTTGGTGCATGGCGCACGTATGAAGCCATTGAAAAGAAAGCAAAGAATAATAACCGTTTGGTGATGGGCCCCTGGTATCATGGTCAATGGAGCCGTGGCGATGGCAGCAGTATGGGCAATGTAAAATTCGGCAGCAATACTTCGTTGTATTATCAAAACGAAATTGAAATTCCGTTCTTCATGCATCATTTGGAAGGTAAAGCAAACATTGAGGATTTAGCAGAAGCAACGATTTTTTTCACGGGTGCAAATAAATGGAGAAGTTTTAATCAATGGCCTGCTGCTAATGTGCAAATGACACCAATATATTTAAATGAAAATGGAAAATTAAGCTGGAGCAAACCAACTGCAGTAAAAAGTTTTAGTGAATATGTGAGTGACCCGATGAAACCTGTGCCATATACTGAAGATGTACATTTTAACCGCACTACAGCATACATGACCGATGACCAGCGTTTTGCCAACAGAAGAACAGATGTATTAAGTTTTCAAACAGATGTGCTGACAGAAGATGTAACACTTGCTGGAACTGTGATTGCAGATTTTCTCACCAGCATTTCAACTACGGATGCTGATTTTGTAGTGAAAGTGATTGATGTGTTTCCAAGCGATTTTAAATTTCCGGGTGATAATAACTCCTCCCCTCAGGGGAGGATGGGAGGGGCCTCGTATCCCATGGGTGATTATCAAATGCTGGTGCGTGGTGAAGTGATGCGTGGCCGTTTTCGTAACAGTTTTGAAACTCCATCTGCTTTTAAACCCAATGCAGTGGAACGTGTGAAGTTTGAATTACCTGATGTGGCACATACATTTCAAAAAGGTCACCGCATTATGATTCAAATACAAAGCAGTTGGTTTCCATTGGTTGACAGAAACCCGCAACAGTTCATCAATATTTATGAAGCTGATGCGAAAGATTATATTAAGAGTAAAATTCAGATATGGCATGACGGGAAGAATGCGTCGAATGTGGTGTTGCCGGTGTTGAAATAGATTCGTAACTTCATACAACAAAATTCTGATGAAATGAATAAGCTGGTGGTAGATGCAAAAAACGAACAGGAATTGATGGAACTTAAAGCGTTTCTAAATTCAAAAGGCATCTCTTTTATTGCTGAAGATGAATATGAATTTGAAAAGAAACTGAAAGCAAAAAAAGAGTTCAGTGCTTTTTTACAAACACTTCCTCAAACTGAAATTACTGAAGAAGAAATTACTTCTGTAGTGGAAGAAGCAAGAACTGAACGGTATGCCAAAACCAACAAAGACAATCAAAATAATCATTGACACCAATTGGTGGATTTCATTGATACTTTCCAAGAACAGCTCCGGTCTTCCGGAGTTTGTTCTTGATGAACGTATTGTCATTTGTTTTTCTGATGAACTTAAAAGAGAGATTTTAACTGTTTTAACTTATAAACATGTTGCGGGAAAAATTAACAGGGAAAATCTGCTCCGTATTGATGAATACCTGAATTCAGTAGCCACTTTTTTCAATGTAACTTCTGAAATTACTATTTGCCCCGACCCAAAGGACAATTTTTTGCTTTCGCTGGCAAATGATGCAAAGGCAGATTATTTACTCACTGCCGACCCTGATTTGCTGAATATCAAACAATTTAACATCACCATTATCTGCAGCGTTAAAGATTTTGCAGACTTATACTATCAAAACAGTTTATAATGAAACTTCTATTAATTATTTTCTACCTTTTCTGTTTTGTTATTTGCCGGGCACAGCAAATCAATATTATTCCCAAGCCGCAGCAATTAGAAATGAAACAGGGCATTTTTAGCATCACACCTGCCACAGTTATTGTTGCAAACGATATGAATGAACAATCAACTGTCAAGTTTTTTAACAGGCATTTAAAAACCTACTATGGTTTTGGATTAAAAACAGCAAAAGCAGCAACCAAAAATTTCATCCGTTTTTCAACCAAAAAATTTATTCAGCCCGGCATAGAAGGAAAATATGAGTTGAATGTATCTGCTGCAGGTATTGATATTTCAGGAGATACTTATTCAGGAACGTTTAATGGAATGCAAACATTGATTCAACTCTTACCAATTCCAATTGAAAAAACAAAGTCGAACAATTATAAATTATCCATTACCCAATTATCCATTACTGACTTCCCCCGCTTCCAATACCGTGGCATGCACTTAGACGTAGGCCGCCACTTTCAACCCATTGCTTTCATTAAACGATACATTGATTTTCTGGCTTATCACAAGCTCAATAAATTTCATTGGCATTTAACGGAAGACCAGGGCTGGCGGATAGAAATCAAAAAATACCCTGAGTTAACAAACATCGGCAGCAAACGCAACGGTACACTTATCGGTCGCTACCCCGGCAAAGGCAATGATAACAGACCGCATCAAGGTTTTTATACGCAGGCAGAAATTAAAGAAGTAGTGCAATATGCCAAAGAACGTTTTATTGAAGTGATTCCGGAGATTGAAATGCCCGGTCACAGCAGTGCTGCCATTGCAGCTTATCCGTGGCTGAGTTGTTTTCCAGAGAAACCAACAGCTATTCCTGCCAATATGATTTCAGCAAAAAGCATCGAAGAACAAAAGAACGGCCGCATCAAATTAGTGCAGGAAACATGGGGTGTGTTTGATGATGTGTATTGTGCAGGCAATGATTCAACGTTTCAGTTTTTGCAAAATGTAATTGATGAAGTAATTACTTTGTTCCCATCCAACTATTTTCATATTGGCGGTGATGAGTGCCCCAAAACACATTGGAAGATTTGTGCCAAATGTCAGCAGCGGATGAAAGAACTCAACTTAAAGGATGAACATGAACTGCAGAGTTATTTTGTACAGCGCATAGAAAAATATTTGAACAGCAAAGGTAAAACACTCATCGGATGGGATGAAATACTGGAAGGCGGTTTGGCACCCAATGCCATTGTAATGAGCTGGCGTGGTGAAGCCGGCGGCATTGAAGCAGCCAAACAAAAACACCAGGTGATTATGAGCCCGGGCAAACCCGTGTACTTCGATCATACACAAAGCAAGAATGAAGACTCTGTTACCATTGGAGGTTACAATCCTATTGAAGCAGTGTATGCTTACAATCCTGTACCCAAAGAATTGAATGCAGATGAAAGTAAGTATGTGTTAGGCGCTCAGGCCAATGTGTGGACGGAATACATGAACAACACCCAAAAAATTGAATACATGATTTTTCCACGCATGGCTGCGTTGAGTGAAGTGTTGTGGAGCAGTACTGAAAATAAAAGTTGGGATGATTTTGAAAAACGGTTGATGGTGCAGATGAAACGGTATGAGATGATGAATTGGAATTATAGCAGGGCGTATTTTGATTTGGAAGGAAAAGTTTACTCTGATTCATCAAAAATAATATGGAGTTTTAAAAACAAAATTCAGGGAACAGATATTAGTGTAAGAAAAATGAATCCTGCTGATGGTGGCATTTCTGAATACTTAACTTTTTATTCTAACTCAAGTAATTCATTTGAAATTTCTCAAAGTGGAAGATATGAAGCCAATATTTTAAAAAGTTATCCACTACAAAAGAAATCATTAATCATTGGTAATACAATTTCTCAAATCTTCACCTTCTCCAAATCCACCGGCAAAAAAATTACCCTCACTACCCCACCCTCCAACTCCTACCCCGGCGATGGTGCTTTTACATTGGTCAATGGCATCATCAATGACAAAGGAAGGGAACGTTCACATGAGTTTCTTGGTTTTTCAGGAACAGATTGTGAAGCCGTGATTGATTTGGGCAAAGCAGATACCATCAGCAATGTAACTGCACATATTTTTTCACAACCCAGCACATGGATATGGACGCCTTCTTCCTTTACTGTACAAACAAGTATGGATGGCATCAACTTCACTCCTGTGATGAATGCAGGTGCACCTGTTATGAATGATAAGAAAGTGGAGCTCAACTTTGGTGCAACTGTTGGCCGCTTTGTAAAAGTATTTATCAAAAACAAAGGCATCATACCTGAAGGTTATTCGGGTGCGGGAAAGAAAGCCTGGTTGTTTGTGAGTGAGGTGCAGGTGTTTTAGGCAGCCCCTCACCTAACCTCTCCGCAACGGAGAGGAACCACACACAGCCCACACTATTCAAAACGTTATAAAAAATCGGAGAGGTTGATATGTGTTGATTGATGATTCATTGCTGACGTGGTAGTTCAATAATTTATCAGGGTATTGTAGCACCGCTCCTTCTCTTTAAGGAGTAACCGAAGAATGAAGGTTACGAGCGAAGCTCAGATGGAGGATGAGGTGATGCGGTCCCCAACTTTTTTTAAAAAACCTATTCATCTATCTTTGCCGCTCAATTTATTCTTATGCCATCAACCAAATCAATAGACCTGCTCGATTCATTTGAAAAAATCCCTACCAAAATTTTCAGTAACACCAAACAAGGTTCAGCATTCGTGGCGCAGCAAATAGCACAACTCATTCGTGAGAAACAGGCAAAGAATGAAAAATGTGTATTGGGCCTGGCCACCGGTTCTACACCAAAAAGTTTGTATGCAGAGCTGGTGCGTATGCACAAAGAAGAAGGTTTGAGTTTTAAAAATGTAACTACGTTTAACCTGGATGAATACTATCCTATTGAAAAAGATGCCATTCAGAGTTATCACCGGTTTATGCGTATGCAGTTGTTTGACCATGTGGATATTGACCAATCCCGTTGTTATATTCCTGATGGTACAGTTTCAAAAGAAAATATGAAAGAGCATTGTGCCGCTTATGAACAAAAGATAAAAGATGAAGGTGGTATTGATTTACAAATTCTGGGCATCGGTATCAATGGTCATATTGGGTTTAATGAACCCGGTTCCAGTGTATATACCAAAACACGTTTAACCACGCTCACCATTACCACACGTTTGGCCAATGCGTATGAGTTTGCCAGCATCAGCGAAGTGCCAAGGCTGGCAGTAACCATGGGCATCAGCACCATTTTAAAAGCAAAGAAAATTATTTTGATGGCTTGGGGCCCCACCAAAGCACCCGTGATTCAGCAATCAGTGGAAGGTGATGATACAGAACAGGTACCCGCTTCTGTTTTGCAGAATCATGATGATGTAACCTTTGTGGTGGATGAAATGGCAGCGGCTGAGCTTACCCGTTATAAAAGCCCGTGGTTAACGGGTGAATGTGAGTGGACGCCGAAGATGATTAAGAAAGCCGTGGTGGGCATGGCGCTTAAATTAAATAAACCTGTACTGAGTTTAACCAACAATGATTACAACGAATATGGTTTGAGTGATTTGCTGGTAGAGAAAGGTGAAGCATATGAAATTAATTTGCAGGTATATTATATGTTGCGGGATAGTATTACGGGATGGCCCGGCGGCAAACCCAATGCTGTAATTCCTGCGCATCCTGAACGCAGCGAACCCTATCCCAAAAAAATAATTCTGTTTTCGCCACATCCTGATGATGATATTATTTCCATGGGCGGAACGTTTCAGCGCCTGCACGACCAGGGACATGAAGTGCATGCGGCTTATCAAACCAGCGGCAACATTGCAGTAACGGATGAGTTTGTAACACGCTTTATGGATTTTGCTGTGGGCTTTGAAGAAATGTTTGGCATGGATGCACACAAATCAAAAGATATTTTGCAACAGGCAAGAGGTTATTTGCAAAATAAAAAATCAAATCAAAGTGATACTACGGAGATACGTGCTATTAAAGGATTGATTCGCCGTTGCGAAGCGGCTGCTACTTGCCGTTATGTTGGTTTGAAAGAAGGGCAATGGCATTTTCAAAATCTTCCGTTCTATGAAACAGGCGCTATTGAGAAAAAACCAATGGGTGAAGATGATGTAAAAATCACCATGGAACTGCTGCGTAAAATTCAACCGCAACAAGTTTATTGCGCCGGTGATTTTGCTGACCCTCATGGCACACACATCGTTTGCTTTAATGTGGTACTGGAATCACTCAAACGCATCAAAGCTGCCGGTGATGCATGGATCAATGATTGCTGGTTGTGGTTGTACAAAGGCGCCTGGCAGGAATGGGCGCTGGAAGAAATTGAAATGGCCATCCCCATGAGTCCTGAGCAGGTAATGAAAAAACGTTTTGGCATTTTTATTCATCAAAGCCAAAAAGATATGGTGCCCTTCCAGGGTAGTGATAGCCGTGAGTTTTGGCAGCGTGCCGAAGAACGCAATGCAGAAACCGCAAATCTTTATGGCAAACTGGGTTTAACACAATATGCAGCTATGGAAGCGTTTGTGCGGTGGCAGTATTAATTGAAGCACACAGAGGCAAAAGAGAACACAGAGAAAAAAGCACGCCCCGTATCACGGATATAGTAACAAAGAGGTTAAGAGAAGAAGAGAAATACAAATACATTTTTGGTAACGGGCTGAAGTATTTCATGGCAGCGGTTTTGCCACGCTCGTTTCATGGTTCCGTTTCCATGGAATCATGTAAAAGCGTGGCAGCCTGTACTGAGCGAAGTCGAAGTATCGCACACTTGTACGTTTGGTTTTTCATGGCAGCATTCGCCCGGCTTTTTACAAATCATCAATCTTAATTTCATTGCCTACCATAGTTGTCATCCCGAACGCAGTGAGGGAACCGCTGGGCTTTAAAAACAGAAGTCACTCTGCTTTATGAAAACCATTGGCGCTCATAATTATTTCGTTTACATAACAACGAATAAAAATAAAACCGTACTCTGCACTGATGTTACCAATGATTTAAGAGCAAGGCTTTTGCAACATCTTGAAGCATCACAGCATTTCCCATCTTCATCTTTTGCAGCTAACTACAATGCTGTTTTTCTTATTTACTATGAACGCTTTGGCGAAATTAATGATGCAATTGAAAGAGAAAAAGAAATTAAAAGCTGGAGAAGAAGCAAAAAAGAAGCATTAATTAATTCTTTTAACCCGGAGTGGCGGCTTTTGAATGATGAAATAGAATAAAGACCCGGCGGTTCCTTCGTTCCTCAGGATGACAGCCTTAATGGGCTTTTTACAAATCTTCAATCTTAATTTCATTGCCTACCATAGTTGTCATCCCGAACGCAGTGAGGGAACCGCTGGGGCAACTCAAAATTTTGTTCTGTAGCGTAGAAATTTTAAAAAAAACTTTCAAGTACGTACTTTTTAAAATGAAATTCAATCATATAAAATAAAAAAGCTTTATTTTTTATTCGTCCCCGTCTTCTTTTTTATCCACTCTTCTGAAATCCACATCCTTAAACTTTGTCTTTAGCAATTCCTCAATCCTTTCAGCAAGGCTTTTGGGTGTTTCACCCGGCACATGTTCCATTCCCTGTAGCGCTTCAGTAAAAGCATCCAGCATGGCATTATACACTTTAAACCGTTCCAGCATCAGCGTTTCATCACCCGTTTCCCAATAATAACTTTCATCTTCCATCCTAAATACTGAAAAAAATTTTTCAGTGATGTAACGCATCAGTTTAATGATAGCTTTATGTACATCAGGCCCGGCAAACTGGGTTTTGGTAAAAGCGGTAAACATCAGTTCTTTATCCACTTCCCCATTTTCATACATTTCTTTTGTACTAATTATTTCTTAGGATAGGATACATAAATACCCTATCTTTGTTTGATGGCAACAACGATAAAAGTAATAAGCA